>JBFWPS010000081.1:0-8008 GCA_050249855.1 Gammaproteobacteria bacterium | reverse complement strand
ATGCACATATTTTCTAAGAATGGTCTAATTTCAAACTCTTCACCATTAGCAGGGTTCAAAGCAGTAACTTTTAAAAGTCTATAAACCTCACAGCCATCATCTACTGCTATTTTATATTCACATTTTTTGTGATCATATCGAATCGGTTCTGAACTAGTACGATACAAATTAACTACTGGAATCACATTTAATTTAAAATACTCATTATTCGGTTGAAATATATTATTGACCTCCAAATTGAACACTAATTCTATTCCGATGCTAGTTTTATCCGATAAACATATTGGTCTGTCTAAACATAAATTAAGAAAAAAATGCTTTTCATGGTTATTCATCATATTTCTTAATAAATTATCACGTTTAGTTAGACGCTCATTAAAAATCTCATCATCAAATACCTCACAACTGATGCTACATCTCCTTTTATCAACTTCAATTATTTGATCATTATATATTATTTTTGCGTAAATAAGATTTTCTTTAGTTAATCTAAAAAATTTGAAATGATTATCTTGATTACCATGACAATAAAAACGGATATTCTCTAATTCAACTGTAGAAAATATACTTTCTTGAATTGGCACCATGTTGATTACTATTTTATTACCTCGCGAACAAACACTGATAACTTCAAAAGGTACATAGGTGGTATCTTGAATGGTTTGAAAATATATTTTTTTATTTTCACTACTAATAAAATAAATTTCGCCACTCTTTTCAATATTTAATTTATTCGCCAGCCTTATATTATTTGTTTTTAATTGTACGACTGTAAAAGGTGGGATAGGTAGTAATTGTTCTGGTGCAACTAACTGTAACAATTCATAACTTATTTCTGGCAAATCTTGATCCAAGCGTTTTTTAATTTGCTCTATTAAATTTGAAAAACCTAAAATAATTTTATCAGCATCTTCCTCCTCAGAGCAAGAATTTACATTATTATAAGCTTCTATTTCTAATTTCAAGGTATCGGTCATGATCTTCATTTAATCCTTTAATTTCTTTCATTCCATTGATCTTCTGTTGCTATATTGCCTTCTAAATACTCCCATCTGATCTTTTCATATCTAAATCCAACCCACTCTAAGTGACCATAGCTTTCCTGTGATTTATTTTTGATATCATCCATTGATGGTGCAATTGATACAATTTTTACTTTGCTTAGTGTATGTCTAAAATATTCTTCTTCTTTTCCGTGATCATTAATTCGATACCAACTAATTTTTACTTCACCAAGAGTTTTACCACTTGAACAAGCCTTATATAAAATTGGAGTTGCACTACAAAATTGCTTTAATATCAATAAAGGTTCATGTTTTCTCGTGCTCATTAATGCGCCGGTATCAGCATCGGTTGGTATATAAATACGATGTTTCATTCCATATATTTCTGCGGTATTTTCACGACCCTTTACATGTGAACTTGATTTTATTACGTTACCGTTTTCATCTTTCATTAACATATACGCTGGAATTGCCATAATTAACGCTCCTTATTTGCGAGTGCTGGAATTTGTGCAACCAAAGATAAACGTGCATCAATGCCTTCAATTTGAAAATGCGGAAGTACTTGTATAAATACTTTATAGAATCCTGGGTTATCAGGTATTTTTTCTACCTTTACTGTACCATCTCGAAGAGGATGAGTTGATGAAAGTTCGGGACCAGGATTATTCATTTTAGTTACTAATTTTTGTAACCATTGATTTAAATTACTTTCAAGTTCATCTTGCGAACGATTAGTTCCTATCGATTCCCTTTGAATGACTTTAAAATAATGTGCTAACCTTGAGGTTAATAACAAATACGGTAACTTCGAATTGATTCGTTGATTTGCCTGTACTGCTTCATCATAATAATTTGATACAGCATGGCATGAATTTGCTGAAAAAAAACAAGCATAATCACTGTTTTTATAATAACTAAGGGGAATAAATCCCAAGTTTGACAGTTCAAGTTCTCTTGTTTCTGGTATTATACATTCCGTTGGTATTTTAGTTTCAAAGATCCCTTTAGTTTCATAAAGCGGAACCGGTAATCCTTCAACTTTTCCACCTGACTCTGCACCACGTATGTTGACACACCAACCATATTTTTTAAAACTATTTGCGATATTCGCTGCAAAAGCAAAACTTGCAGTACCCCATAAATAATCATTGAAATTTAAACTTTCTTCTTCAAAATTTAAACTTCTTATGGGATTATCTACCCCATATGGCAACCGCAATAAAAATCTTGGTAACGTGAGTGCTACATATTTAGAATATTCCGTATTCCTAAATGCTCTCCAAGGAATATATTCTGCTCGTTCAAGATAATGAGTTAGATCTGTTATATTTACAACTTCTTCAATACTCTCTTTGTAAAAAAACTTAGGCGTCACTGTTCCGATGAATGGACAGTGTGTTAGTGAAGTTACTTTTCCTATGTTTTCAAGTAATAGTATATCATTTTTGCTAGAATCAAATGTATAATCAGATACTAGAACACTGATAGGTTCACCACCTGGCGTATCATATTCATCAATATAAATATGCTTATACAAAGCTGTTTCAGTTATGCTTTCTACATCATTAAAATCATCTCGCATTTCATCTTGACCAATGTCGAGCACTTCCACTTTAACATTTGCATTATAATCAACTCTATCTGATAAATAATTCAAACCACGCCATCTTGATTCTAAAGCTTGAAATTTTTGATGATGTAAAATTATATTCAATTGTTTTTCAATTAGCTCGTCTATTTGAGAGATATAATGATCAACAAGTGTTTTATTGATTTTTCCTTGATATGTTTTATCCTCTAAAACCATTTCCAATAAAACTTGTAAAGATAGCGCTATTCGTTCGTTAATTGAAATATCGTGAAATACATTTTGATCACAAAATTCTATTAAATTTCTTGTTTGATTGATTGGTTGAATGTTTATTAGTGCACACAATCGACTATAAGGGGTTGTATTTTCCATTTCAAATCCTTTTGAATGGTTGGTTATTCTTATTTATTTGAGCTTATTAAAATCGAGTTGTCATTGCGAGGCCTGCGTTCTTTGCCGGCCGTGCCAATCCAGTACTGAATTAAAATAGATAATCAGCTTTGGATTGCTTCTTTACGCTGGCTTGTGACAGCTTTACTCATCGTAACCCATTTTAATATTTCCTAATTCCTCTGATAACTGTTTTATATCATCTTCTTGATTAAAAATTTTTTCAATTTCTTTTCTAAAACCATGATTATCAATCAAATTAGCTTTTAAATCTTTTAAAAGATTGCGCATAGATAATAATTTTTTCAACTCTGGAATTTGGTGAATTAGTAAATCTGGTTGAAAATCTTTTATTTTTTTGAATTCAAGTTTTACAAATAGGTCGTCTGCCTTTGAAGATAAAACATTTTTAACATTTAACTCCAATTTTGGAGATAATTGCCCAAGCACTTGGTCGAAGTTTGATCGTAAAAGGTTTAAACGTTTTCGTTGTCTAACTGGCTTAGTTGATTGCCCTTCGCTATAATCACCAAGAACGAGAATTTTACAAGGCAACTCTTTTTTACTGATTGCGCCATTTGTTTCTACATCTAGTGTGATATTAACTCTGGCTCTAGGAACTTCGGTTTGCATAGCGATTCTCCTAATCATAATTATGCAAAATTGATACAAAATTAATTCCGTTTACAAATGGTAATATACCATATTTATATAGAAATACAATTTTTTTATCACAAAGGTATTAAATGTCTATTTCATTGATAGTAGCAACTTCTAAAAATGGCGTTATTGGCCTAAAAAATCATTTACCTTGGCACTTACCAGCTGATCTTGCTTATTTTAAAAAAGTCACTTTAAACAAACCTATTATTATGGGTAGAAAAACCTTTGAATCGATAGGAAAACCTTTACCCATGAGAGAAAACATTGTTATCACACATCAAAAAGATTTTAACGTAGAAGGTGTAACTATTTTTCATTCTCTTTATAGTGCACTAAATGCTTTAAAAGAACACCATGAAATTATGATTATTGGTGGTGAAACTCTATTTAAGCAAAGTATTGAATTGGCCGATAAAATCTATTTAACTATGATTCATGAAAATATCGAAGGAGATACTTATTTTCCACAAATTAATTATAAAATATGGAATGAAGTTTCAAGAGAAAATCATAGTGCAGATGAAAAAAATACATATAACTATAGTTTTATAATATTAGAAAGGTAAAAACATGAGATGTTTATCTTACTGCATTGCAGAAGCATTCAATTTACAACTTGTTGCTGATCATTTTAAAAGACAAAACTACTTTATTAAGTTTTATCGTGATGTTTTATATGTGAAAAACCCTATCAGTAAAGTTGAAATTTTTATTCTTCCTATCGGCTGTTATGTTACCTGGGGAGTGAAGTCAAAAGATGATAAAAAATTGCTAACAGAATTAAAACGATTATCTATAAAACCATTAAATCATATTGAAATCGATCATTTCACTTGTTTCTATGGCGAGAAAACAACTTTATATTCTCATTCTCGCTTTAATGCTGATATTATTTTACTCGAAGATGAAGATGTACAAATAAAACTAGGAATTTCATATGGTCTTGCACAATCTGTAAAACTTGAAGCATATGAGGAATCCGTAAAAAAAACCATTAAATCCAACGAAACGTTTCCTATGGAACTATCTAAAACCGGTCGCATTTATCTCTCTGGCCGTAATATTTCTAAACGTATCGGTGAAATATTTTTAGAAAGAAGTTCTGTAAATCTCAATAGTGAATACTTAGACATGCCAGAATACTTTTGGCAATCTCCTCGTTTAGAAACTTATTATGTCATGACGGAAAAATTCTTAGATCTTTCAAAACGTGTACATTCACTCAATCAACGACTAGACGTCTTACATGGATTATTTGAAGTTCTACAAAATCAATTACAACATCGTCATTCAAACCTGCTTGAAATCACCGTTATCCTACTCATATTTATCGAAATTGTGATTAATTTCTTTAAGTTTCATTTGTAGGAAAGTGGGCAAGTCTTTTTATTCCACTGTCACTGATTTTGCAAGATTTCTAGGTTGGTCTATATCAGTTCCTTTAATCACCGCCACATGATACGCCAATAGTTGCAATGGAATAGTATAAACAATAGGAACTAAAACTGCTGGTACAGCGGGTAGACTTATTTTGTGAATATTTTCGTGTGAATTTAATTTTACTGAGTCATCTGTAAATAAATATAGCTCGCCCCCTCGAGCTGATACTTCTTCTATATTTGATTTTAATTTTTCTAATAATCCATTCTTAGGCATAATTGCAATCACAGGCATATTTTTATCAACTAACGCTAAAGGACCATGTTTTAATTCACCAGCAGGATACGCTTCAGCATGTATATAGGAAATTTCTTTTAATTTTAAAGCGCCTTCCAGTGCAACAGGATATTCTGGTCCTCTTCCTAAAAAGAGCGCATGTTGTTTATCAGCAAAATTTTTCGCAAGTTTTTCAATGGTTTCTTCACAAGCCAATACTTGTTCCATTGAGGCAGGCAGTTGATGTAAATCACCAACTAATTCTTCCTCTTGCATTGATGTAATTTTTTTTCCACGTCCTAACGCTATTGTTAAAATTAATAAAATAGTTAGCTGTGTTGTAAATGCTTTGGTTGAAGCAACTCCAACTTCAATACCGGCTCTTGTCATAATGGTTAAATCTGCCTCTCGCACCAATGTACTTGAAGGAACATTACAAATACCTAATGTTGCTAAATATCTTTGCTCCTTAGCTAATCTTAATGCTGCTAAAGTATCAGCTGTTTCACCTGACTGCGAAATCGCAATAAATAATGTATCATCTTCTACAACCGCTGTACGATAACGATATTCACTAGCAATTTCTACATGACAGGGGATCCCCGCAAGCTCTTCTAACCAATAGCGTGAAACACAGCCTGCATGATAACTAGTACCGCAAGCAATAATAGTCACACGTTTTACTTTCTTAAAAATCTCAGGTGCTTTAATACCAAATGAAGCTTCTAATACTTTATTTTTACTTAACCGCCCTTCTAGTGTCGCTGCAACCGCTTCTGGTTGTTCATAAATTTCTTTTTGCATAAAATGCTTATAATTTCCACGCTCAGAAGCATGATGATTATTTTCCAAATGATGTGTTTCTCTTATCACTTGATTATTTTTAATATCATAAATTTGAACTTGCTCCCTTGAAATTAAAGCCATATCTCCTTCTTCAAGGTAAACAAAATTTTGAGTAACAGGCAATAACGCATGTGCATCTGACGCAATAAAGTTTTCTTTATTACTCAAACCAACCACTAAAGGGCTTCCACGCCTTACGCCAATTATTTGATCTGGCTTTTGCTTATAAATAATTCCTAAAGCATAAGCGCCTTCTAATCGCTGAGTTGCTTTTCTAACTGCTGTTAAAAAATCATTAGTATCTCGTATGTAGTAATAAATTAAATGTGCTATGACTTCTGTATCAGTTTGTGATTGAAATTGATAGCCTTCTTTTAACAATTCTTCCCGTAATTGTTCATGATTTTCAATAATACCATTATGTACGACGGCTATTTCATCATGTGAAACATG
Organism: Gammaproteobacteria bacterium; assembly: GCA_050249855.1. Taxonomy (GTDB): domain Bacteria; phylum Pseudomonadota; class Gammaproteobacteria; order JBGSLN01; family JBGSLN01; genus JBFWPS01. The sequence continues at coordinate 1,402 of JBFWPS010000081.1, read as the reverse complement.
TGGGTGTGCATTATCTTCTGATGGAACACCGTGTGTAGCCCAACGTGTATGTGCAATACCTGTTTTACCTTGAACAGGTTCAGAAGCAACTAAGTTAATGAGTTCTCTTACTTTTCCTTTAACGCGTCTACGTACTAACTGGCCATTTTCTAAAACAGCAATGCCAGCAGAATCATAACCTCTGTACTCTAATCTTCGCAAACCTTCTACTAAAATTGATGTCACATCGCGTTGACTGACAGCCCCTACTATGCCACACATAGGTTTCTCCTTGTTACTTTAAAGGGGTCAAGTCTTTTTATTAGCGGTTTATGATGTGTGAGTTATAATTCGACGATAAACCGCTAATAAAAAGACTTCACCCCTTTCACAACACTTTACTTACAACCAATATATCCTGAATAATAATTAATATAGCAGCGATAAATGCTAACAGTAGCGCTGGTTTTCCACCGGCAACCTGATATTTTCGATCTGGCAGATTCAAAATATATCTTCCACGCCATGCCATATAAATTGGCATCATCACTAATAAGATAATACAAAAAAATCCTGCATAATTTAACGCTGCAATGAAAGCAGCTGGGTAAAATAAAACAATTAATAACGGTGGAATAAATGTAAGCGCATTAATATATAATTTCCCTTTTGCTTTTTTCTTAATCTTTAATCCATCCGCAAGAAAATCAGATAAGCTTAGCGCTACACCTAAAAATGAAGTTGCAACACTAATAGAAGTAAAGATTTTTGCTGCTGTATTAATTGAATTACTGTGAAGATAAATATCTAAGGATCGAACCAGCTCAGAAGTTGGTTCTGATGAAGTTAACATCTGTAATAACCCATGTAACCCGGTTAGTGGAACTTGCGCTAAAATAACTGCTACCCAAGAGAGATAACAAATCAGCGGTATGATACTTCCAGCAATAATCACGATCCTTAATTTTTTAATATCGTCATGAAAATAACTACGCAAACTTGGAATAATATTTGCAAATCCAAATGAAGTAATAACAACAGTTACTGCGGGGACTAATGCTCGTAAATGAGCGCCTTGTAAATTGGGAACATTTACATTCGGCAATATCAACAAAATAATCATTGCAAAAGCAGTTAATTTCACGGTCATTAAAAATCGATTCATATAATCAATCGGTTTTATTCCATAATAAACGACCGTGCCAAAAACCAATAAGAAGATAATAGCAGCCATTCGTTGAGAAAATGCTTTGGGTAAAAATGGTTGCAACAACCCGTGAACAACATCACTACCGCCTGAGATGTAGGCAGAAATCAAACTGTATAATAATAATAAATAAACAACCCACGCCAAAACTTCAGCAAAGCGCCCCGCAGTTTTTTGAGCCATTGAAACAATGTTACTATCTGGTGGTAACCAAAG
>JBFWPS010000080.1:0-8166 GCA_050249855.1 Gammaproteobacteria bacterium | reverse complement strand
TAATTTTTATTGTTTTATACAATTTGAGAAACAACAACACCTTTTACATGTGAAGTCATTGACTACCAGGTATTTTTTTCAGAAACACAATAGTTTCCAATTAATGGATAGGTAAATGCTAATATCTGTCCTGCATAAGAAGGATCGGTTAATGATTCAATATACCCTGCCATTCCTGTATTAAAAACCACTTCACCTGCGAAAGTTCCTCTTTGATCATCAGGAATACGTCCTAAAAATTTCTCACCTGTATTTAAAATTAAATAACCTGATTTCATGTAAGCCGTCCTAAATATGCATCCCATCCCAATTTACGATATTCTTTTGCAATTTCTTTTGGAGATTGATGTTGATAAATACTACGACCAACAATCATAATATCCGAACCACGTTCTTTAATAACGATATCGGGTGTCAAATAATTTTGCCCTAAATGATCGCCACTTTGTGTAATACTCACACCTGGCGTCATATAAATAAAATCTGGTTGTGAAATCAAACGACGTTGCGCAATAAATCCAAAAACAAAATCTTTATGCGCAATTGCCATTTCAATCGTTTTTTGTACATAAGTTTCATCCGCCAAATGGCCTTTGGAACTCATTTCAGCAAGTAATAATAAACCTTGGTTGGGTTTAGCGACGGATTGTAAGCCTTGAACAATACCCGGCCCTGGTAAACTATGTGCATTCACCATATGAGCCCAATCGGCGATTTGATAAATTCCTTTAGAAAACTGTGCTTGAACCGTACTACCAATATCAGCAAATTTTCTGTCTTCAAAAATATAAAATTGATGTTTTTTGGAAAGTGCAGTTAATTCAGAAATGAATGATTCATCAAAATCAGAAATAATATCAACATGCGTTTTTAAAACACATATTTCAGGACCAACAGCATCAGCAAGGGTTAATAAAGCTTCTTTAGTTGTTACATCAGCTGAACAAGCAAGATTAGATTTTTTATCTGCCATTAATAGCAATAAATCACGTGCAAGCGAATGCTCCGTCTGTTTAGCACGTTGTTCATAAGTTAGTTTAGGCATTGTGCGCTAATATTTCTTTTAATGTACATACACTTGTGAATTCACAACCAATTTCTTTTAATGCTTCTCTTCCACCTTGTTCACGATCAACTAAAGCAGCAACTTGTGTGGTTACAATACCAACATCTTTTAAATGATTAATCGTCGTAATAATACTGGAACCAGTGGTAACTACATCTTCAATTAAAATGCAGCGTTGACCAGCTTCAAAGTATCCTTCAACCATCTTTTTAGTACCATAGTCTTTTGATTCTTTGCGTACCATCACCATGGGAATGTTATATAAAAGAGAAATAGCCGTTGCGATTGGCAATGCAGTATAAGGCACACCGCAAATCAAATCCGCCTCAACATGATGAATTTTTTGCCAAAGTAAATCGGCAACGCTATGTAATACATCAGGGTGGGAAACAATTTGCCTTAAATCCACATAAACGGATGATTTTTGACCACTTTTTAAAGTAAATTCACCTTTTTGAATGGCTTGAATTGCATACAACTGCTTGATAAGACCAGGAATTGTCATCTTTTTGGCCCCTCCACTCGATAAGAACACCAGAATGCTTTATTTTATCTTGATTCACGTGGTTAAACAATGGAAAGAGAAAAATAACCTCTTCATTAAATCAATTTTTTATTTAAAATAATGCAATTAGTTTTCATGAGTTTGCAACACGATGATACCCCTTTGAAAAGACGTTGCTGCATAAATAAGAGCCACGGAAGGTTTGATGAAATTGCTAAAAATGGATTTAGTGGTCCCTAGTTATACGCAACTGAGCCGACGGATGAAGCAATTGCCAATAAAACTGAAAGATCAAGTTCATGGAAATATTCATGTGGTGTTAGATGAAAGTGGATTAAAAGTGTTTGGTAAAGAGGAATGGAAAGTCAGACAACATGGCGATAGTAAACATCGGATATGGAGGAAGTTAGACATAGGTTTGGAAGTAGAAAGCCAAGAAATCGTGATGATGCAATTAACGGATAATCATATAGGTGAAAATGAGTTGTTTAATCGATTACTAGACCAATATAAGGAAGGCTACGATAAAATTGGCGGAGATAAAGGTTACGATTCATTTGCTTGCCATGAAGAAGTGGGACGCAGATATAATAAAAAATTTTAGTTTTTAGTTGTTATTTTTTTAGCTGCAAGAGCCGCATAATGATAATCCAAGACTTGACCCAGCTTTGTCTTGCTTTATTAACCCCGCTTCTTCAATAATCTCTAACGCACAAACTAATCTTGCTGTAAAAGAACCATTAGGATTATAACCATCTTTTTGTGCAATTCTTAATTTTGTCGATTCAATTTTTGCTTGAATCAGTCCTAAATCATTTTCAAAGCGAATATCAGCTAGTAACTGATCTGCATCATCCAAATGATGTCTACCCACATGGCCAGTCAAAATTCTTGAAAATCCTCGAAAACCATAACTACTGCCAGGAGAAATGTAATTTTTTAATAATTTAACAATTTTGACTTTCGGTGTATCTGTTCTTTGAAAAATATTACCTTCTCTTTTGTATTCTAATACTTTTTGTTTAATAAAAGGACTAGAAGAATCGCATTGAACTGAAACGCTAGACTCCATTGCGTTACCTGTTATATTTAGACATTCAACAAACGAAGTACTAGGTGATGCTGTAACTGAAACAACTGGTGAATCAGAACCCTGTTTTAGCATGGGAGGCTTCTTTTTCACGGTCATACTTCGCGCTACGCTTAATTGATCTTTCGAAAGGCCAAATGAATCTGTGCTTTTAAAATTATTACCATTTCTTTCAGATTCTAATATTTTTCGTTCAATAGAAGGATTAGAAGAATCGCGCTGAACTGAAGCGCTAGATTCTATTGAGCTACCTGCTTTATTTACACCTTCAACATATAAAGTACTAGGGGATGCTGTAACTGAAACAACTTCAGGTAAATCAGGACGCTTTGGGGGCATACCAAAGTTGTTTTTCACTGCATCCCAAATCACCGTCCGTTGCGCCTCAGATAATAGCGCTTCTGGAAGTTGAAATAATTTGTATAGCTCTTCAGCATCTTGAATCAACATCACCAAACGCTCATTCATGGAATCTAAAATCGCGTTACGTTGCTCCTGCGATAATTGCTCTTTTGAAAGTTTAAATAATTTGTAAAACCCACCATCTCCAATCAAGCTATCCAAACGGTCTTTCACCTCATCTAAAATCAACGTCCGTTGCTCCTCAGATAATTGCTCTTTTGAAAGACTAAATAATCCGTAAAGCCCGGCATATCCAATCAACGTCTCCCAATGGCCTTTCAGGGCATCTAAAATCACCGTCCGTTGCGCCAAAGATAATTGCGCTTCTGAAAGTTGAAATAATTCGTGAAGCTGGTAATAATGTTGAATCCAAATAGCCAAACGGCCTTTCAGTGCATCTAAAATCACTGTCCGTTGCACCTCAGATAATTGCGCTTCTGAAAGCATAAATAAATTGTGAAGCTGGTAATAATGTTGGATCCAAATACCCAAACGGCCTTTCACGGCATCCCAAATCAGCGTCCGTTGCGCCAAAGATAACTGTGCTTCTGAAAGTTGAAATAATCCGTAAAGGTGATGATAATGCTCAATCCAGATACCCAAACGGTCTTTCAAGGTATCTAAAATCACCGTCCGTTGCACCTCGGATAATTGTGCTTCTGGAAGTTGAAGTAATTCGTGAAGCTGGTAATAATGTTGGATCCAAATACCCAAACGGTTTTTCACCGCATCTAAAATCATCGTCCGTTGCGCCAAAGATAATTGCGCTTCTGAAAGTTGAAATAATTCGTGAAGCTGCTGATAATGTTGAATCCAAATACCCAAACGGTCTTCCACGGCATCTAAAATTATCGTAGTTTCTGCCTCAGATAATTGTTCTTCTGAATCAGTAAATAGTTTGCGAAGCTGGTCAAAATTTTGAATCAAGGTACCCAGATGCGCTTGCAGCGTTTCGAGTATCTTTGTACGCATGTCAGCTCTATCAGCACTCACAAGAAAATCAAGAAGGAAAAAAGACTGGTTAACTTGTTCAAGCGAAAAATTCCGATAAATTTCCTTCGATTCACTAAGCGTTGCTTCATCACGCTCAATTAAAGCCATCGTCAACAGATTACTTAAAAATTGTTTTGAATAAGCCGCTTTGAGTGACCTGAGTGAAACTGATACACTGGCATCATCAGGCGCTAACAATTGGGGAATTAACCAAATCATGGCATCACAGTAGCCTTTAGACCAGCCTGTTTGGTAAGTCAATAAACCATGTAATAATAATCGATTGATTTCATAAGATGATAAAGCCACTTCAGCCTGATTGTCTGTGACAACTACATGCGATTGCATAAAGCGCGCTATCATTTCATCCGGCACCAGTATACCGTTTTTTTGCTCTATCGTCAGCTTATCCAATAAACCTAATTGTTGTGCTTGATTTACTACATTTATTCCCATCTTAACAAAAAAATTCTCTACAAAATCAACCATCGGATTTTGTTGTTTGAATTTCGCAACCAATGCTAAATAATCCAGTTTTTTTAAGTCAAAACCTACGGGTAAGGTTTGTTGACTAAGATATGCCTTGTAATAAGTGGTGAGTAGTGGCGTTACTGCCTCAAATGATTGTTTGAATTCATCTTCAACGCCCATGAATAAGAAATAACCCACATGCTTTAATAAACTTTGAAAGATAAATTCGGCTCTATAAAATGCTTTGACGGCTTCGGTCCTTCCCAATAGTTTTTTAGCATTTAAATAAATTTTGAAATATTTAAGTACTCGGTTTCTAATTCTAATGCAACTCAGTAATGGCTCTGTATAACCTGCTTCACTCTGTACTGGTGCACCAGATAATTCCTGCACCAACAGAACCGATACATTCACTAACTTTGAAATACGAATGTTGCCTAAATTTGCTATCATTTGCTCTAAAACATATGCGGACGGATTTAAACCATACTGTTCACAACGCTCAGTTAAAAAAGCTAAACAATTCGCTTGCCAACCACTATCCGGCGTTTGATTGTTGGACGGATACGCCATTCTTAATACCGCTAATACACGGCATTCTTCATTATCTGATAAACCAGCATACCATTGCACCCAATCTAGTAACAAAGTAGATTGCCTTTTCTCATCTAAACAATTCAATAAATGAATCAAATATTCCGATAAACTATCTAATAAAAAGGCTTTCGTCTCTTCAATGAGTTCAATGGGGTTTGCATCTCCTAATCCTTGACCAGGCGCTACCGGCTTATCTAAATACCGCTTATCTAATAACCACAATAAATCATGTTGGCGACCCGCTGAACATTTGTTTAAATGCCCTCTTTCAACTTCCTCTTGTAGTTCTAACAATAAATTAAATAAATTTTCTAAACGCAGACTCATATCCTTTTCTACCATTTCAGCTAGTTTTTGGGCATGTTCGGTTTCTGAATCAATCTTCTTTAGTTCATCATCCGATACCTCAAAACGATGCGTATCCAACAACGCACAACTCACTAAATTCAAGGTTTCAGCAACACTGGCTATCACCCTTTCTTCTCGTTTCGTTTGCGCGTTCCAAATACGATTCGTACTCCACTGCAAATGGTTTTCATCCCAGTTTAAACCAGGGCAAGTACTCGCCATAGATACCAGTTGTTCTAATATCAATTTTTTATCGCTTGCAGAATAAACGCTACTTGCAAGTAATCGCTGAATTACTAACACCGTTTTATCAATATGAGGATGCGTGGGTTTTGAAATCGCGCTAAAATCTAAGCTTTCAGATTTAGTCCTGGTTGAGCGACTCACACTTGCTTTATCAACTGAGGCACTTTTTTCTAATACTTCCATTAACTTCTTTGCATAATCTATCAAAGAACCCTGCGCTTGAATGGCTTCTGAAGCACCTTCTGCAATTTCATGAATTTCAGGATAACTAACCCTCAATAGCTTCAGCAACCTTGCGGCCGAAGCCTCCGGCGCAACGCCGTGGGTACTAGGCTGAATAGAGCTTTTCGTGACATTAGTTGGTAATGATGAGTTTTGCATATAATATCTTCTTTAGTCCAGGTTAATTCTTGAGCATTTTACGCATTGGTTGCCCTAAAATCAATCTAATTAACGCCAAATTCGAAAAATAACCCCTTTATTAAATCAAGTTTTTGTTTAAAATAAGACAATTAGTTTTCTTGACTTTGTAACACAATGATACCCCCTTGGGAAAATGGGGTTAACAGCGATTTACAAACAAAGAATTTTGAAAAACAATTACACCCCCACTTTGCAAAACTGGGGATTTATTATTGACTATCCAATTTAACAAAAGGTAACCGCTATGCAAAATATGAGTGTGAGTGAAAAATTATCTAAAGTAGGAAAATTTGCTTCAAGAAATAAATTTACTCTTGGAGCAGCAGGTGCAGCAGCATTCGAACAAGCACTTAACAATTATTGGGTATTTTTACCTGATGTTCCTATGGATCCCGGTGAAGAGGAAGGTGCTGTTGAACGTGTTCTCCAAGCATTTTATATGTTATTTCTACTGATACTTGCCATGGTAAAATGGGGTATTGTTGGTAATATCCTCGACAGACAGATTCGAACTGACAATCAACCACCTCCACCATCAGATAATACCTTGCAATTCTAAACGATTGCCCAGGCTAAGATAAATGCCATGTTGCTTCGTTTATCATAACGATAATCACCTAAATATATATTAAATCCTATTTTTGCATTAGGTTCATTTTGCATGAATCGCTTCAAGTTTTGAATTTTTTTGGATTGTATGTTTTTAGAATACATCAACTCAAATGGAAAAACATAAGGTGCAATCCTTACAACAAAATCTACTTCAGCACCTACAGCAGTTCGCCAAAAATAAACTTCGCCTTTTTTTCAACTCGACTAAGCCAGATTTGTATTTCATTTAAAAACCAATTTTCAAATCAATAGCAGATTAAACCAGTCTTCTTTAAAATATTCAAATCGTCGACGCCCGTTAAATAACTTAACGGGCCATTATTTAATAAATAGCTTTAAACTGCTAAAGTAAGCGTTCCAATATTTGTAAAATTCATAACTGCAGAACCATGGGATTTATCTGACACACTACTCATAGCAATACTAGAGATATTCGGAAGAATTAATGCGATACCAAAAAAAATCACTGTCATTGGAAAAAACAAAGCATTCAGCGCTGAGAGTTTAAACATCATGGTAATAAACATATAAATCGCACCTACTCCGGTAATTAAAATTCCAAGTTTCGTTATTTTAATTAGCGATAGGTTCGCGCTAACCTTGCTGAAAACAAACTTGCTAACATTAATCCTATAGATGGAATAATATTAGCAATACCGTATTGAGAACTACTTAAACCTAAAAAATTAATTCCAATAAATGGCCCTAATGCTGCAAAAAGATAAACATAACAACCTGATGCACCACACTGCAAACTACCCACCATTAATCGGATATTTTTAAATTGATCCTTATAACTATTTAGCAAATGTTTTAATTTTAATGCATTTAAATCTGGTAAAAACAAAGTTTCAGGCATACGAATAGCTAAAATCAATAACAGCAAACCATACACGGTACCTAAATAAAACGTACTTACCCAACCAAAATGTTGATTAAAAACACCACCTAAAGCAACACCTAAACCAGGTGTTAGGGCAAATGCTAACATTAAATAAGAAATTGTTTTGCTTGCAACTTTAGGTTCATAATAAAGTAATAAATGGAAGTTTTATTTTGTTTTCCATGATAAATTTCTTATATAATTTAACTTGATATTTTGTAAAACGCCCCTATTTTAATGGTATGATATAGAACAAAAAAAGGTAAAACAATGAGACTAGACAAATTAACCAGTAAATTTCAGCAAGCCTTACAGGATGCACAATCAACCGCAGTAGGCCACGACAATTCTTTCATTGAACCGGTACACTTATTAAAAGCACTACTTGAACCCAAAGACAGCACAGGTCGATACTTACTCACTCGCTCTGGTGCAAACTTACGCAATCTTGATGAACAGCTAGACAAAGCGATTGACAGGCTTCCTCAGGTTTCAGGTGTAGAAGGTGAAGTACATCTCTCAAATGATTT
>JBFWPS010000079.1:0-8264 GCA_050249855.1 Gammaproteobacteria bacterium | reverse complement strand
ACAAAAATATTTGCTTACCAATCCTTATAAATTAATTCTAAATAATATCATGAAGGATCACGGCCAAACGATTGTTCGATATAATGAGTTGTATAAAGGCATTCCTGTTTATGGTTATCAACTTGTTACACATACCGCTGATAATGTCACACCAAGCAATACGATTGCGCCTGATTCATTTCCAACGGGTCGATTAGCCACTGATTTAGAAAATTATGATATCGATACTAAGCCAGAAATTTCAACAGATACCGTATTATCACATCTAAGAACTGAATTTCATTATGAAATTTCTGAGCCAGAAATCGAGACGATCATTTATGCTGAAAATAATACTAAACCACAGCTAGCTTATCATATTTCAGTTTTTGAAAAACCGAATGATAAATATGAAAATCCGAATTTTATTGTTCGCGCGAGTCTTGATACACAAGGAAATTTAGTCGTTTTACAACATTGGGATAATTTAAAGACTTCATATTATGATCGTGCAGTGATTGGTATGTCTAAAGGAGGTACTCAAGCACCCTTATCATTTCGTAAAACTGGTGATAACTACTATCAATTTGGCTCAGCGTTTGGTGATAAAGTGCCATTAAAACTCGATGGAATTCATCTTACTTTTCAAAATGGTATTTGTTATTTTAAAAATAATATTGCGGGTGTTTGGAGTCATAAAGATATTGATTTAGCTCGCTATGAACGTTTAGATAGCAACTTCTATAAAACACATCCTGTTGAAAGCTATCATTGTACTCCACCTAATTATGTCGATACCAACGGGGATCAAATCGCTGGTGACTACTCACCAGATAGCGATGCTTTATATTTTGTAACAAAAACCATTGAAATGTACGAAAAATATGGGTTTTCTGCACCAATTGGCTCTGATCAAACAGTTAAAATACTCACACACGTTGGACATCTTGCTAATGCATTTGCGACCAGCGCAAGAGGTGTACCTTTTGAAGTGGTCTTTGGTGATGGTGATAGTCGCATTCCAAGAATTGATTTACCTTTAACAAATGCTGATGTGGTTGCACATGAATTTAGTCATCTGATTACCATGGCTCATAGTAACTTAAATTACTATAGCCAATCTGGTGGGTTAAATGAATCATTCTCTGATATGTCAGCGATAGCATTGCTAGATTATTTAAATGCTCAAAATCCTGATTTTACCTATGACTGGACAATCGGTAGAGGGGTATCAAGCCAAGCAATTCCTCTAAGATGGATGGATCAACCCAGTCGTGATAATTATTCCATTGATCATGCAAGTCAATTTGAAGAAGGCATGAATCCTCATGCTTCCAGTGGTGTTTTTAATCGTGGTTTTTATATTTTGGCACATAAATCAGGATGGAATGTGCAAAAAGCATTTCGTGTGTTTGCTTATGCCAACATACATTATTGGGTTCCGTCTAGTACATTTAATTATGCAGCTTGTGGTGCAACACATGCGGCGGATGATTTATATGGTACAAAAGCCAGTAATGATGTAGCTAATGCATTAAAACAAGTTGGTGCAGTTTGTGATAAATAACTCAGTTTGGTGGGCACGCGCTTCTTAAATCATTTGTAAATTTAAACACAGTGCATACGCGCTCTGCCCACCCTACATTCATTTATAAATTTAAACACGGTGCATACGCGCTCTACCCATCCTACATTCATTTGTAAATTTAAACACGGTGAATACGCGTTTTGCCCATCCTACATCTATTTATAAACGCAAAATCCACCATACATAACATTAACCATACATTGTCTTATTCGACGTAATCAACAATGCTAATTCTAATGCTTGCTCGTAGTTAAGACGTGGATCAACTAAGGATTCATAAGCACGCGTGAGATCATCTTCCGTCAAGCCACTCGCACCGCCCACACACTCTGTTACATTTTCACCCGTTAATTCAAAATGAACACCACTCATATGTGTTTTTAATTCATGATGTATACGAAAAGTTGATTGTAACTCATTTAATATATCGTCAAAGTGCCTTGTTTTAATGCCATCTTGCGTTGTTTCAGTATTTCCATGCATAGGATCACAAGACCATACCACAATTTTTTTACTCTTTTTAACTATTTCAATTAAACGTGGTAATTGATCACCAACTTTTTTTGCTCCTAACCGAACGATCAATGTTAATCGTCCCGGTTCATTTTCTGGATTTAGGATTTCTAATAATTCTTTTAAATGTTCATCCGTCATAGTAGGACCAATTTTGACTGCAATTGGATTAGCTAAACCACGAAAAAATTCAACATGTGCGCCATCAAGTCCCGCTGTACGCATACCAATCCATGGAAAATGTGTTGATAAATCATACCAACGACCATCTTCAGCCTGATGGGTTAAAGCTTGTTCGTAATATAAATTCAAAGCTTCATGACTCGTATAAAAATCAACACTGGTTAAATTGGAAAGTGGAATGAGAGAAATAGTTCTTGCAAAATTTAATGCATCTTGTATCGATTTTACATGTTGGCGATACTGTTCAGCCAAAGGTGAATCTTTCGAAAAATTTAAATCCCAGTATTCAGGATTTCTTAAATCAGCGAAACCTCCATGCACTAATGCACGGATATAATTTAATGTAACGGCCGAATGATTATATCCTTTTAACATCAATTCAGGATTTGGTTGACGCTCTTCATTACTAAATCCTGGTTTGTTAATTAAGTCGCCTCTATAACTTGGTAAGGCAACACCATCACGCGTTTCAGTATCGGCAGAACGAGGTTTTGCATATTGTCCTGCAATTCTTCCAACTCGAATAATAGGTTTATTCAACCCATGTATCAAAACTAAACTCATCTGAAGCAAAATTTTAAGCTTGTTTGTTACTACTTCTGGTTGGCTTTTATCAAAGCTTTCTGCGCAATCACCACCTTGCAACAAAAACGCTTCTCCTTTTGCTGCAACTGCCAATTGTTGTTTGAGTGTATCAACTTCAAATGAGGTAACAAGTGGCGGCAATTTTTTTAAATTGTTTATAACATTTTGTAATAATTTTTTATCTGTGTAATTTATTGGCTGCTGGTGATTTTTAACATGTTGCCATGAATCTAGATTCCATTTTTTCATTGAACACTCTTTTTATAAAGGTTGATAAAAGCGTTTTATTGCTTCCCATGTTTCTTCTGGTGTTTCAGCAAATTCTATATAATCTCTATCTTCTTGATCGATCGCAGCACATTTTACTAATTCGTCGAAGTTAATTATTTTAGCCCAATAGTCTCGACCAAAAAGTATGATTGGAATTTGTGCCATTTTTTTAGTCTGAATTAATGTTAATGTTTCAAATAATTCATCCATGGTACCATACCCTCCTGGAAAAAACACAGCGGCTCTGGCTCTTAAAAGAAAATGCATTTTACGCAAAGCAAAATAATGGAATTGGAAATTCACTTCAGGAGAAATATAAGGATTAGGGCTCTGTTCTTTAGGAAGTAACACATTAAGCCCAATTGAAATACCTTTCGCTTCATGAGCGCCGCGATTAGCAGCCTCCATAATACCTGGTCCACCACCCGTTACTATCACAATATGTTTTTTAGGCGCATTTGTTTGGCATTCGGTTGATATTAAAAAAGCTAGCTTTCGTGCTTGATCATAATAATAACTTTTTTCAAAATCACGTTTCGCTTCCGCAACTGCTTTAATTAATACTGGATCTTTAGGATATTTCTTAAGACTTTCTTCTGCTTGAAATAATTTTTCACGTGTTTTTTCAGGCGAATCTAATCGAGCACTACCAAAAATCACAACGGTTGACTCAATATGTTGCTCACGCAAAATCATTTCTGGTTTTAAATATTCTAACGTTAATCGAATAGGCCTTAATTCTTCACGCAACATAAAATCTTTATCAGTGAAAGCCAGGTCATATGAAGAAAAAGCTTTGTTGTGTACCTCTTCTTCGACTGATAAAAATGGGTAGACGCCTTGTTGACTGTCCATATTCTATTTCACCTTTCGCAAAAACTGCATTAACCCCATGGTAGAACTATCCTGCATTTGTGTATTATCAATACGTGTTAAATCATTTAAAATTGTTTTGGCAATTTTTTTTCCGTGTTCTACACCCCATTGATCGAATGAATTTATCTGCCAAATAACCCCCTCCACAAAAACTTTATGTTCGTATATTGCCAATAATGCACCTAAATAGTAAGGAGATATTTCAGGTAAAATAATTGTATTACTCGGTCGATTGCCCGTTAATGTTTTATAAATAGGCTGTTTAAACTCTCCGTCTTCACTACCAAATGCCAAACACTTAGATTGAGCTAAACAATTTGCCCATAACATTTGTGTTTGGAAACCAGGGTTCTCTTCACACTCTCCCGCCAAAATAAAATCGACAGGAATAACATTGGTTCCTTGATGTAATAATTGCATAAATGCATGTTGCGCTGGATTACCTAGACTTCCCCAAATAACTTGAGCTGTTTTATAATCTACTATCTTTTCATCAATCGTAATACTTTTGCCATTACTTTCCATCGCTAATTGTTGAATATACGCAGGTAAAAACTGTAACGCTTCATTGTATGGCAATATAGCCTGCGTTGTCATTGCATTGAAATTATTATACCAAATACTCAATAAAGCCAATATTACAGGTATATTATTTCGAAAATCTGTATTTTTAAAATGTTGATCAAGTTGATAAGCTCCTTCTAACAATCGCAAGAATTGTTCATGGCCAATCATTAGCATTAAAGCCATTCCTACATTGGACCATAAAGAAAAACGACCGGCCACGTCATTTAACAACGAAAATACTTGATCAGGCTCAAAACCGAATTCAAATGCAGCACGTAAATTGGAAGTCACTGCAACGAAGTGATGAAAAAATGCTTCAATTGATTTCAATTTGTTTTCTAGCCAGGTTTTAACATGTAATGCATTGATCATTGTTTCAGTTGTGGAAAATGATTTGCTTACAACAATAAACAAGGTTGTTTCTGGATTTAGTTGTGATAAAAGATCTTCTACAGGTGATGGATCAATATCTGCGATAAAATGACAACGCATATTAGGTAAACGATAGTTTTTTAGTGCATTCACTAACAATTTCACCCCTAAGTCAGAGCCACCCATTCCAATATTCACAATGTCAGTGATTGGTTTTTTTGTAAATCCAAGTTTTTCTTGTTGATGAATTTTTTTAGAAAATTTAATTAAACGTTCTCGTTCATCAACAAGTTCAGGTATTATATTTTTTTGATTGATATTCAAGACATCAAATGCTTGTTGACGTAAAGCAGTATGTAATTCTGCTCGTTGTTCTGTTGTATTAACTTTTTTTCCTTCAAACAAATCAGAAATTTTTTCTTGAAGCTCACATCGTTTTGCAAGTTTAATTAATAACGATAAAGTTTCTTCTGTGATAATGTTTTTTGAAAAATCACATAGTAAACCTAAAGTAGACAATGAAAAATGATCAAACCTATTTTCATCTTGAGCGAACAATGCTTGCAAATGCACCGTATGAAGTGAATGCTGATGTGATACTAAATCTTGCCATTCTGATGTGTTTGTAAGTTCTACCACTTGATACAACCTTTTATCCAATTAAAATTGTTTCTTCAGGATGGGCAAGTATAACCTTAAGACAACAAGAGTAAAACCTTATCGCAAAAGAAGCATTTTATCGGTCAATTTAAAGTCAAAACTACATTTGGACTCCCTAGCCAGTTTAGGATAAGATATTCAGCTATCTTTTGAACAATTTTTAACAAGGGTAATAAAATGTCGATCATAAAAATGACAGATATAGATTTAACAAATAAACGTCTACTGATTCGAGAGGATTTCAATGTTCCTATCCGTGACGGCGTGATTACCAGCGAAGCCCGTATTCAAGCTGCTCTAGCAACCATTGAACTTGCAAGAGATAAAGGAGCTAGAATCATGATAATGTCTCATCTTGGCAGACCCAAGCCAGGCCAATATGATAGTGCATTTTCTCTACAACCCGTTGCCAAACGCTTATCAGAATTATTAAAGCAACCTGTACGACTTGAAAAAGATTGGATTGATGGCTTAGAAGTTGAACCTGGTGAAATAGTTTTATGTGAAAATGTACGATTTTTAGAGGGTGAAAAAGAAAACGATGAAGACTTGTGCAAAAAGATGGCTGCACTTTGTGATATTTATGTAATGGATGCTTTCGGTGTTGCTCATCGTAAACAAGCTTCTACCTATGGTGTAGCACTTTATGCACCTATCGCAGCGGCAGGCCCCTTATTAGTTGCAGAACTTGAAGCATTAGGTCGAGCATTAGAACATCCGAAAAAGCCTGTGGTAGCCATTGTAGCAGGTTCAAAAGTTTCAACAAAATTAACTTTACTTGAATCATTGCTACATGTTGCTGACCAGTTAATTCTTGGTGGAGGCATTGCAAATACTTTTCTTGCAGCCAAAGGATTTCCAATTGGTAAATCATTATATGAGGCTGATTTAGTTCCTGAAGCAAAACGTTTACTCAGCATGGATAAAGAATGTTGCACTGCTATTCCGTTACCAACTGATGTCGTTGTTGGCCAATCTTTCTCTGCTGATGCAAAAGCAATTTGCAAAAAAATAAATGAAGTTTCTGAAAACGATATGATTTTAGACGTAGGCCCTCAAACTGCCAATTTATTTAGCGAAATATTATTAAAAGCAGGGACTATTATTTGGAATGGCCCTATCGGTGTTTTTGAATTCGATCAATTCGCGGAAGGCACTCAAACCATTGCACATGCTATCGCAAAAAGTTCTGCTTTTTCAATCGCCGGAGGTGGTGATACCATCGCAGCGATTGAAAAATTTAATATTGCCGACGATATTTCCTATATTTCAACCGGCGGTGGCGCATTCTTAAAATTTCTGGAAGAGAAAAAATTACCCGCGGTCAGTGTGTTAGAAGAAAGAGCTTCTGCTTGGCTCTAACCGCATCAACATAAAGAGCATATTATGGCACTAAGACGCACAAAAATTATTTCCACGTTAGGCCCCTCATGTGATGATTTAGATGTATTAGAAAACCTCTTGCTGGCAGGTACTGATTTAGTCCGCATCAATTTTTCTCACGGCACAAATGAAGATCATGAAAAACGTATTCAAAATGTTCGTGCAGTCGCTCAAAAACTCAAACGTGAAATAGGCATACTAGCTGATTTGCAAGGACCTAAATTACGTATTGCACGTTTCCGTGAAGGTAAGGTTTTCTTACAAGCTGGAGGCGAATTCATATTAGATGCTGAATTAGAAACAGATGCTGGAACAGATAAAGCCGTTGGTATTGATTATAAAAATTTACCGAATGATTTATCACCTAATGATACATTATTACTTGACGATGGTCGCGTTGAGTTATTAGTAAAACAAATTGTAGGTAAAAAAATTCATTGTGAAGTTATGACGGATGGATGGCTTTCAAATAATAAAGGATTAAATAGGCAAGGCGGTGGACTTTCAGCGCCCGCCTTAACAGAAAAAGATAAAGAAGATATTAAAACAGCTGTTAAGTTTAACGTAGATTACATTGCTATTTCATTCCCACGCTGTGCTGATGATATCGTCCAAGCCCGAGATTTAATAAAAGCAGCTAATGGTCAAGCAAACATTATTGCCAAAATCGAACGTGCAGAAGCCGTACAAGCGATTCATGAAATCTTAGAAGTTAGTGATGCGATTATGGTTGCGCGTGGTGATTTAGGTGTTGAAATTGGTGATGCTGAGCTTCCTGCAGTTCAAAAAAACCTAATACATCAAGCACGCTCTGCTGATATAGCAGTTATCACTGCAACTCAAATGATGGAATCCATGATCAACAATGTTATTCCAACACGAGCAGAGGTATTTGATGTTGCCAATGCTGTTTTAGATGGTACTGATGCAGTCATGCTGTCTGCTGAAACTGCAACAGGAAGATATCCAGATAAAGCGGTTAGTGCAATGCACCGAATTTGTTTATCTGCAGAAACACAACAAAAAGCACGTATTTCACGTCATCGTGTTGAAATGCGCTTCAAACGTGTAGATGAAGCGATTGCAATGGCGACGATGTACACCGCCAACCATTTAAATATAAAAGGTATTATTGCGCTGACTGAATCAGGTTCAACACCTTTATGGATGTCACGTATTCGTTCAGGGATCCCTATTTTTGCATTATGCCGTTTTGAAACAGCTAGAAGGAAAATGACACTTTATCGTGGCGTATACCCTATTGAATTTGATGCAACACTTTACAAGT
>JBFWPS010000078.1:0-8334 GCA_050249855.1 Gammaproteobacteria bacterium | reverse complement strand
GTCGATGTCATTGTATGTGATGGATTTGCTGGCAATATAGCACTTAAATCCATGGAAGGTTTAGCAAAAATTATTGGTAGTGTTTTGAAAAAAGCATTAAGCAAAAATATATTTACAATGATGTTTGCTATGATTTCCAAACCTGTATTAGGTAGTGTTCGAAAGCAGCTTGATCCGGCACGTTATAATGGTGCAAGTTTTATAGGATTACGTGGTACGGTGGTAAAAAGCCATGGCGGTGCTAATGCAATTGCTTTTGGTTATGCGATTGAACAGGCGATTGCTGAAGCATACCATGATGTTCCTAAACGAATCGGCCATGAACTTGCTACAATTTTTGGTAGCAATGGAGAAGCAAATGAGATACGCGAAGATATTGGGAACCGGTAGTTTTCTACCAAGTAAAGTACTCACAAATCAAGATCTTGAAAAGATAGTTGAAACCTCCGATGAATGGATTGTTTCTCGTACTGGCATTAAAGAGCGTCGTGTTGCTGATGAACATGAATCTGTAGCCAGCATGGGGATTGAAGCTGGTAAAGTGGCTCTTGAATCTTCAGGTATCGATAAAAATAAAATTCAATTACTTGTTTTGGCTACAACAGCCGCTGATCGCCTCTGTCCTAGTATGGCGGTTAAAATACAAAATGAACTTGGTTTGCCTGTATGTATTGCACTAGATATCAATGCTGCATGTTCTGGTTTTAATTATGCTTTGAATGTGGTTGAACAATATATTAAAAGCGGTACTGTTGATTATGCATTACTAATTGCATCAGAAGCGATGACACGTTTAGTCGATTGGAACGATCGTTCTACTTGCGTTTTATTTGGTGATGGCGCAGGTGCGATTGTTTTAGGTGCAAGTGATAAACCAGGTATTCACACAACAATTGTGGGTGCTGATGGTCAATATGAATCTTTACTTTACGTACAAACTTCTCCAGTAGAAAGTGGTAAGGGCGTTCAAAATTCGGTTCAAATGCAAGGAAATGAAGTATTTAAATTAGCGGTCATTAAGTTAGGACAGTTAGTATCTGAAACACTTGAAAAATGTGGTATGACACAAAATGATGTGGATTGGTTAATCCCACATCAAGCGAATTTGCGAATTATACAAGCCGTTGCAAAAAGACTTGAATTAAAAAACGAGCAAGTCATTATTACTTTAGATAAACAAGGCAATACTTCTGCCGCTTCAATTCCCATCGCATTAGATATCGCTATTCGTGATGGACGAATTAAACGGGGTGATGTGTTGTTGTTTGAAAGTTTTGGTGCGGGTTTTGTTTGGGGCTCTGCATTGGTAACATACTAGATAAATGCCCATTTGAAAGGGGGGACTGCTTCGTGTTTTTTACTAAGCAGGGGGATTTTTGAAGCTGTAAAATCCCCCAGTTTTGCAAAAAACGCAAAACCACCCCCTTTTTCAAAGGGGGTATAATTGCTTACATAACTTAGTAGAATATATTTATATGAAATCTAATTTAGCATTCGTTTTTCCAGGTCAAGGTTCACAATTCGTTGGTATGTTAAGTGAATTAGCAGGCAATGAATCTATTATCGAAAATACTTTTGCACAAGCGTCTGAAGTACTTGGATATGATCTCTGGTCTATCGTCAAAAATGGACCTGAAGAAAAATTAAATCAAACTGAAATTACACAACCAGCTTTACTCGTAGCAAGTTACGCACTTTATCATTTATGGTTAGAGAAGGGTGGGGAAGAACCGGAATTGATGGCAGGTCATAGCCTAGGTGAATATTCTGCATTAGTTTGCTCTGGAGCAATTGATTTTCCAGCAGGCGTTGATTTAGTTTCAAAGCGTGGGCAATACATGCAAGAAGCAATGCAAGGCAAAAAAGGTAGTATGGCAGCAATCGTTGGTTTGGAAGATAAACAAGTGACAGAAATCTGCGAAGAAGCAGCAAAAGGTGAGGTGTTATCAGCAGCAAATTATAATTCGATTGGACAAGTTGTGATTGCAGGTGAAAAATCAGCAGTAGAACGTGCTATAATACTTGCTGAAAAAATGAATGCGCGTTTAGCAAAAGAAATTCCTGTGAGCGTACCTTGTCATTGTAGTTTCATGACACCTGCAGCAGAGAAGTTAGCCAATACGTTAGCAAACATTGAAATCAAAGCACCTAAAATTCCTGTCATTCATAATGTTGATTTAGAAAGTTATTCTGATCCAAATAAAATTAGAAAAGCTTTAGTATTGCAGATTGATCATCCAGTTCGATGGGTTGAAACAATTCAACTAATGGCACAAAAAGGAATTACAGGTATTGTAGAATGTGGACCAGGAAAAGTCTTGTCTGGTTTAATTAAAAGAATTGATAAGAATATTTCGATAAATTCAATAGAATTCTAGGGTGGATTAGGGCTGTAAGGCCCGTAATCCACCAAAACGTAACGGTGGGTTACGGCGCTAAAGCGCCTAATCCACCCTACAAAGATAATCAGTGGAGAAATGAATATGCATCTATCAGATAAAATCGCATTAGTAACAGGCGCAAGTCGCGGTATTGGTTTAGGGATTGCTTTAGAATTAGCAAAACAGGGTGCTACCGTTATCGGAACTTCAACCAGCGAAGGTGGTGCTGATAAAATCACTGAAGCATTACGAGAAAATAATTTAAAAGGAAGTGGTATGGTGCTAGATGTAACACAAACCACATCAATCCAAGATTTAATCGCTACTATTAATTCAGATTTTGGTGTTCCAAGTATTCTCATTAATAATGCGGGTATTACTCGTGATAACTTAATGTTAAGAATGAAAGATGAAGAATGGGATGATATCATAAATACTAATTTAAGTGCCGTGTTTCATGTTACCAAGGCTTGCTTAAAAGGGATGTTAAAATTGCGATGGGGCAGAATTGTCAACATTAGTTCCGTGGTTGCTTTTTCTGGTAATCCTGGTCAGGTAAATTATTCAGCAGCTAAATCCGGATTAATTGGTTTTACGAAATCACTTGCACAAGAAATAGCCTCAAGAGATATCACGGTGAATGCCATTGCACCTGGTTATATTGATACAGATATGACACGAGACATGACGGAAGAACAACGAAAAGCTTTAATGTCCATGATTCCTATGGGACGTGTTGGTCATGTTTCTGACATTGCAAATGCAGTGAGTTTTTTAGTTTCAGATGCTGCAAGCTATATAACTGGTGAAACATTACACATAAATGGTGGGATGTATATGGCTTAAACGTTGATAAAGTCCTTGCATGTTATTTTGTTTTGAATAAACTAGCGATGTTTAACTTTTTAACCTAATGGAGATTAAAGAATGAGCATAGAGTTACAAGTAAAGAAGATTGTCGCAGAACAGTTAGGTGTTAAGGAAGATGACATTACGCCAGAAGCATCATTTGTTGATGACTTAGGTGCCGATTCTTTAGACACCGTAGAATTAGTTATGGCGTTAGAAAATGAATTTGATACAGAAATTCCTGATGAAGAAGCTGAAAAAATCCGCACCATTCAAGATGCGATTGATTATATCAAGCAACATCAAAGTCAAGAAACTGCTTAAAAGCTATAGAGAGGGTGATCTAAAGTGACCAGAAGACGCGTTGTAGTAACAGGCCTTGGTGCCGTTACGCCTTTAGGATTAGATGTAGCAACCACTTGGCAAGCTGTTTTAACCGGTCAATCAGGTGTTTCGTTGGTTGAAGCATTCGACGTAACTGATTATCCCTCTCAAATTGCTGCAACAGTTAAAAATTTTGATGCCACTCAATTTTTACCTGCAAAAGATGTTCGTAAGATGGATACATTTATCCATTATGGTGTAGCCGCTGCAAAAGAAGCTTTAGATGATTCTGGACTATCCATTACCGATGAAAATCGTTGGCGATTTGGTATTTCTATTGGTTCTGGTATTGGTGGCTTACCTATGATCGAACGTTTGTATGACACCATACAGACACAAGGTCCTAAAAAAGTTTCACCATTTTTCATTCCTGCTGCAATTGTAAATATGGTTTCTGGTCAGATTGCCATTACACATGGTTTGAAAGGGCCAAATATTTCAATCGTTTCAGCTTGTACTACTGGCACTCATAATGTTGGATATGCAGCACGTACTATTCAATACGGTGATGCTGATATTATGTTAGCAGGTGGTACTGAGAGTACCATTTGTCCTTGTGCATTAGCAGGGTTTGCAGCACTGCGTGCATTATCAAAACGTAATGATGATCCAACACATGCAAGTAGACCTTGGGATCGTGATCGTGATGGTTTTGTATTGGGTGAGGGTGCTGGTATATTAGTACTTGAAGAATATCAACACGCCAAAAAACGTAATGCAAAAATTTATGCTGAATTAGTTGGTTTTGGTATGACTGATGATGCATTTCACATGACAGCCCCTGATGAAACCAGTGATGGTGCACGTTTTTGTATGGGCAATGCAATCAAAGATGCAAATTTAGATCCAAGTTCAATTGATTATATCAATGCGCACAGTACTTCAACACCCACAGGTGATGTTTTAGAATTAAATGCAATTAAAAAAGTATTAGGTACACATGTAAAAGATGTGCCCGTAAGTTCTACAAAATCGATGACAGGACACCTGTTAGGTGCGGCCGGTTCAGTGGAAGCTATTTTTAGCATTCTTGCAATTCGCGATAATGTCGCACCACCGACCATTAATCTTGATAATCCGGACGAAGGTTGTGATCTCAACTTAGTTCCACATGAAGCACAGCAACATAAGATGAATGTGGTATTGTCAAATTCATTTGGTTTCGGTGGCACTAATGGGACATTGATCTTCCAACGTGTCTAATGTTAATTAAGAAATCTTATCGTGTACTTTTATGGTCTGTTATTTCTCTTTTTAGCTTGTTGATTTTAATTTATAGTTATTCTTGGTATCACTTTTTAAGTACACCTATTATTCCTGAAGAACAAGAACTTGATTATGTAGTAAAACCAGGTTCATCATTGTCTGATATTATTTATTATCTTCAAAACCATGGGTATCCAATTGATGCTCGTAAAATGATATTGTTGGCTAGATTGAATGGCACACTTAATCATATACAAGCAGGAGAGTATTTATTTCATGGTGGAACTACGCCTAGACAATTATTACGTCAACTTTCGCTAGGCATTGTAATTCAGCATCAAATTAAATTTATTGAAGGCTGGTCATTTAAAGAAGTTTTATCTAAGATTGAACAAAACCCATTATTAAAACATGATATAAATTACACGAATTTTCAAACAGTCATGAACACACTGGGTTTAAAAGAACAAAATCCAGAAGGTTTATTTTTTCCATCAACTTATTTTTATGTATTAAATATGTCTGATAAAGAATTACTCCTTTCTGCTTATGAAACCATGCAACGAAAATTAAAAGCTGCTTGGCTTTCAAGAGATCGTGGGTTACCTTATAAAAATGAATACGAAGTTTTAATTGTTGCCTCGATGATTGAAAAGGAAACGGCTGTAGACGATGAAAGGCCAATTGTGGCCAGAGTTATTCTCAATCGATTAAAACAAAATATGTATTTGCAAATTGATCCAACCGTTATTTATGGACTAGGTGATAAATATGTAGGAACCATTACTAAAAATGATTTACATATGGATACACCTTATAACACGTATAGACACAAAGGTTTACCACCTACACCCATTGCTTTACCTAGTTTAGCTTCAATTAAAGCGGCAGTTCATCCTGCTGATGGTGATATGATATATTATGTAGCAACAGGGAAGGGTGGACATCATTTTTCTGCAACTTGGCATGAGCATGAACAAGCTGTACATGCTTATCATACCTATGTATCTGAAATGTTGAGTAGACAACATTTGCCATTGGATCCCAATAGGTTAAGTGAGCATAGTAAAAAAGATTTGATTTGTAGTTATTTACCCGAGGTATGTTAAAAGGATAATTAACCCCCTCACCCCAACCCTCTCCCCCTTTAGGGGGAGAGGGTTGGGGTGAGGGGGTAAAGTTAATTTGTAATCAAACAAGGTATCTTCCATGAAACCACAATTTATCACCGTAGAAGGTATTGAAGGTGTTGGTAAAACAACCTGCATGGAATATTTAAAGCAATATATGCAAGAAAATAATATTCCAAGTGTGTTCACACGAGAACCAGGTGGAACAGTCATAAGTGAAGCCATAAGACAAGTTGTCTTATCACACTATTCAGAAAAAATGTGTGATGATACAGAATTACTATTATATTTCGCAGCACGTGCCCAACATATTCATGCACTTATTAAGCCCAATTTATCAGAAGGAAAATTTGTAATATCAGATAGGTTTACAGATGCAAGTTATGCCTATCAATCAGGAGGTCGTGGTCTTCCTGAAGAACGAATTGAGGTTTTAGAAAAGTTTGTACAAGGTGATTTACAACCTGATATAACTTTATTATTAACAGCACCTGTTGATATTGCACTGCATAGAACAAAGCAACGAAGTGAACTAGATAGAATAGAAGTTGAAAAAGAAGCATTTTTCGTGAATGTACAAGAAAATTATTTGAAAAGAGCCAAGCAATATCCTAATCGCTTTAAAATTATTGACGCCGCTCGTAGCGTTTCAGAAGTTCAACAACAAATTAAAGAAGTTATGGATAGCATTATATGAGTAAACCGCCTTATCCTTGGCAATCAAAACAATGGTTTAATGTTCAGCAACAAATACAACAAAACCGTTTACCGCACGCTTTATTACTAACAGGTAATTTAGGCATGGGGCAATTCGATTTTGCTCTTCTGCTAGCTCAACAATTGTTATGCGAAAAACAAACAGCATGTGGTCAATGTACAACTTGTTTATTATTTTTAGCAAACACGCATCCGGATATACAAATCATAGAGGCAGAGGAAGAGAGCAGCATTATTAAAATTGATCAAGTGCGCACACTGATTAATTTTATGAATCAAACGAGTGTTCAAGCTGGGTATAAAATTGTAATCATTCACCCCGCTTGTCAAATGAACTTGGCTGCTTCTAATGCATTATTAAAAGTGTTAGAAGAACCACCATTGAATCAGAATTTAATTATGTTAATTACGGAGCAAGCTTCTAGATTATTACCCACTATTAAAAGTCGTTGTCAGACGCTTTCATTTTTATCAGATGAGAGACAATTAGCAGATCAATGGCTAAAAGAGCAATCATCTGAACAAAACGCTGATTCGATTGTTTTAGAATTAGCTGAATTTGCACCTTTACAAGTTTTAAAATACTTAAAAGAGGATAAAGCAAAACAGGTTGAAATGCTCATCCAACATTTTATTGATTTAGGATTGAAAAATACTGATCCTGTTAGTATTGCAACTTTCTACAAGGAATATGAGTTACCAGAAATTTTACATTTGCTTTATTTTTTAATAACCTATTTAATTCGGTATAAACTCAATATCCAAGATGACTTACTTTATGATAAACTAGGTCCTTTAGCGAGCAAGTTAACGATAGAAAAATTATTTTCTTTACAAGATTTTGTTATACAAACCAACTCAGAATTAAGCAGAAAAATAAACTTAAATGGACAGTTGGTGTTGGAAAAAATATTTTGTAGTTTGTAGCGTGGATTGGGCGCGAAGTGCCGTAATCCACCAAAGCATTATGGTGGATTACTGGTCTTGCGTTGTAATCAATCCTAGAACTGATCTACTCGTTCTCCCCCCTGCAAGGGGGAGAAGGAGTTTTATTATAAACAAAAAGCAAATAAGGAAAATCTATGCTAATCGATTCACATTGTCATCTTGATCAACTTGATCTAAAAGATTTCGATGACAATTTAGAAAAAGCATTAGATCTTGCAAAGCAAAATGGTGTTACCCATATGCTGAATGTTTGCATTGATCTTAATAATTTTCCGAATGTACTTCATATAGCTAAACAACATTCCAATATCTACGCGAGTGTTGGTGTGCATCCAAATGAATTTGATTTGGAGGAACCAACAGTAGAAGAACTTATTAAGCTCGGTCAAGATGAAAAAATTATCGCCATTGGTGAAACGGGTCTTGATTATTATCGAACAGAAGAAGATAAAATAAAAAGACAAAAACAACGTTTTTCTAATCATATTCAAGTTGCTAAAACTTTACAAAAACCATTAATTATACATACACGTCAAGCTAGAGTAGATACCCTTGATATTCTTAGAGTTGAAAAGGCAGACGAGATAGCAGGCGTGATGCATTGCTTTACCGAAGATTGGCTCACTGCTAAGCAAGCGATGGATTTGAATTTTTATATTTCAATTTCTGGTATCCTCACATTTAAAAATGCACAAGAATTACGAGACGTTGTAAAAATG
>JBFWPS010000077.1:0-8420 GCA_050249855.1 Gammaproteobacteria bacterium | reverse complement strand
GCGTCATCGCTCGGCCAGTCGTGATAATTGTTAACTCGTTTGATTTGGTGTTTTTGTGTTGTATTACTTATATGGGCACGACCCAAACCTGTAATTGACAAAGCAGAGGATTGCGTAGCGGTCATTGGAAAGGCCATTAAAGCTTCTAAACGTTTTAAAGAAATAAAAGGACAAGATTTTTTTAAAAAAGTTTGTAATAATTGCTGTGCATGCATCGTTATACTCCATATTAAGATTCGAGAACTCAATATGATCACAGTTTACGGTGCATGTACACGATCTTTTTTAATCAGAAAAAACCTTAACCAGATTAAACCAAAGACAGTTTTCAGGGGATAACTCAGGGGCAAAACGTGCAAAGCAAATGGACTAAAAGTTAATGATGTTGTACATGCACGTGTGCCCGCCATAAGCTAGTTTTTCCTAACTCCTAATGTTTTAATTATTACTTTAAATAGCCTCTTGATCCTAGCTCAGATTAGTATATAATTTGCCCTAAATTTGGATAAACACGGTCTCTTATGACAACTCATAAAGAAATAAAAAATATTATCGCAATTGCCTCAGGTAAAGGGGGCGTTGGTAAATCAACGGTTGCGGTTAATGTAGCACTCGCGCTTTTAAAATCTGGTGCAAGAGTTGGATTGTTGGATGCAGATATTTATGGCCCTAATCAACCCCAAATGCTCGGTATTACAGATAAACCAACTGTAACCGAAGATAAAAAATTACATCCTATAAATGCCTATGGTTTACAAATGATGTCGATTGGTTTGTTAATCAATCAATTCGATACCCCCATGGTTTGGCGGGGTCCAATGGTGAGTATGGCACTACAACAATTATATAATGATACACAATGGGATAACTTAGATTATTTAATGATTGATTTGCCGCCCGGAACCGGTGATGTGCAATTAACATTAGCGCAAAAAATTCCAGTTAGTGGCGCTGTTATTGTGACTACACCTCAAGACGTTGCTTTATTAGATGTGACCAAAGCTGTGAATATGTTTAATAAAGTTAACGTTCCTGTTTTAGGAGTGATTGAAAATATGTGTATGCATACTTGCAAACAGTGTGGTCACCAAGAACCAATTTTTGGAGAGGGTGGCGCACGAGCTCTTGCAGCACAATACCAATTAGATTTATTAGGACAATTACCGCTGGATATGAAGATACGTGAAGCGATCGATCAAGGAAAGCCGACTGTGGTTTCTGAGCCTGAAAGTATACTTGCAAAACAATATATAGATTTAGCTTCTAAAATTACTTCTAAATTATCGTTGCAAAAAAGTAATCTTAAAACAAAATTTCCCAAAATTGTTGTGACTAACCAATAAGGAACATATTAATGAGTATTAAATCAGATCGTTGGATACAAATGATGGCGCAAGAACACGGTATGATTGAACCATTCGAGCCAAAACAAATTCGAAACAACGAACAGGGAAAAGTTATTTCATATGGTGTTTCAAGTTATGGTTATGACGTGCGATGTGCCGATGAATTTAAAATTTTCACAAATATTAATTCTGCAGTTGTAGATCCAAAAGCTTTTTCAGAAAAAAGTTTTGTAGATATAAAATCTGATGTTTGTATTATTCCGCCTAATTCATTTGCGCTAGCACGTACGGTTGAATATTTTAGAATTCCTAGAGATGTTTTAACAATTTGTTTAGGTAAATCAACGTACGCACGTTGCGGTATTATTGTGAATGTAACACCGCTAGAGCCAGAATGGGAAGGGCATGTGACTTTAGAGTTTTCTAATACAACTACTTTACCTGCTAAGATTTATGCTTATGAAGGGGTTGCGCAAATGTTATTTTTACAATCTGACGAAGCTTGTGAAATCTCATATCGTGATCGCGGAGGCAAATATCAGGGTCAACGTGGTGTTACTTTGCCAGAAGCTTAACTTATTCAGTTTTGGAATTGACCTTTTGTCGTAATTCAAGACCTGGTTTGAAATGCAATTTATATTTTGCTTCTTTTACCAAATTTTCGCCATTGCTTGGATTGCGTGCTTTACGAGGCTTGCAATATCGCCGAGAAAAACTACCAAATTTGCGAATTTCAATGCGTTTCCCATCACGCGCATGAGCACAAATATGATCTAAGAGTAAATTAATACTATCTGCTATATCTTTTTCAGGTAAATGACTGAGTTTTTCATTTATAGCCATTTTGGCAATTAATTCTGACTTAAGCATTCTACATTCACCAAAGGTTGATGGTTGATAAAAACTTGCTGCGAGATTCTTGCAGCGTCCATTAATGTGAGTAGCATAATATAGTGATTTTCATTTAACTTTGCAAATGAGATTAATTCACCAACTGATTTTTTATTAGCATCTTGTATTGACATGCCAGGTTTTAACATCTCAGGGGTGTTGATTTCTGCGCGACAAGCATGTTGCTTTAATTTGCCAAGATATTGCATACGTGCCACAATTTCTTGACCTCTATAGCAACCTTTATTAAAACTCACGGCACCTAGTTCTGGATAATTTATAATATGGGGAGTAAATAGTCCTATAGTTTCAGAAGAGATTTCAGCAATACCTTGTTTAATATTATATTTAATCCAATCATTTAAAGTAATGGTGTCGGGCTCATTTGGTGGATTTTTTTGTAATAGAAAATATCGATTTTCATTATCATCTAAACAAATATAAATATGGCCATTTTCATGATAGACATCATGTGGCTTATTTAATAAATTTTTGCCTACTAAACCGATTACATGATAATCTTCACTGGCATCACGTACATTAACTTGAGAGAAAGCTGCAAATTTTTTTAATTCTGTTAAAGTATTTTCTAAAATGGATTTCGGTAGTAGTAAATAATAGATGTTATTGATTAGAAACAAACGAAAACTTGCAAGTATGCGACCTTTGTGATCACAATAGCATCCTAGTGATGAAGTTGTTTCATTGATGAGCTTAACATCACAAGTGAGTTGACCTTGTAAAAAAGTAACGGTATTTTCACCATTTAAGGCGATTAATCCATAGTTTGTAAGTGATATTTGTTTCATAAAATATATTCCAAGTATTTTATTCTCTCTCCCCCAGGTTGTTTATGGGGGAGAGGGTTGGGGTGAGGGGGCTTTGAGAACTATATGTTAAATGAAAAAGAAAAACAACGGATAGAATGGGCGTGTCGGCGTGGCATGTTAGAGCTTGATATGATCTTTAAACCGTTTTTTGAAGCGGAGTTCAATCAACTTAGTAAAGAAGAACAAGCTATTTTTCTTGAGTTATTAAAATGTGACGACCCTGATTTATTTGCCTGGTTAATGCGTTATAAAACACCACCAGAAAACTTTACCACCATGATTGATAAAATTTCAAAATGGCTTGTAAAGTAGGATTTGATGGCGGGCTCACGTGCAGATAGCATTATTTTTAACTTATATCTCATTGTCATTGCGAGGCCCGCGTTCTTTGCGGGCCGTGGCAATCCAGTAGTGATTTGAAATAGATAGTCAGTTCTGGATTGCTTCGCTATGCTCGCAATGACAAATGTTTCACGAAGCGCGTGCCAATCATGTTATTTCGAATTATTTATAAACACTAAATCCCAAACTTGATGTCCTAAATTTTCTCCACGTTGTTCGAATTTAGTAATTGGGCGATCAGAAACACGTGGAGCGAATTGATTGACACCATAAGCATTTTGAAATTGATTCGCTGAAGATAATACACGCATCATTTGTATGGCGTAATCTTCCCAATCAGTTGCTAAGAAAAATTTTCCACCTGGAATTAATTTTTCAGCAATTAAAGTGACAAATTCAGGTTGAACTAATCGGCGTTTACGATGACGCAATTTGGGCCAAGGATCAGGAAAAAACAAAAAAACATTCGCTAAAGAATGATTTGGAATGAGTTCTTTTAATATTTCAACTGCATCGGCACAAAATAAACGGATGTTTTGAATCTGATGTTGTTCTATGGTGATAAGGGTATTGCCTAAACCAGGTTTATGTACATCGATTCCAATATAATTTTGTTCAGGGTGATTTTGAGCCATGGTCGTTAGCGCAAGCCCATTCCCAATGCCTATTTCTAAATTGATAGGAGCAACTCTCGCAAATAATTTTTCGAAAGTAGGAGACTCGTGTTGTTCATAACCATATAAAGACCACAATTTTTCAAGGGCTTGTTGTTGTGCATGACTGATGCGACCGCATCGACGCACAAAACTGCGTATTTGACGTTGAATTTGCATAATCACCAGGATTTTTAAAGTTTACGTATGAGAAATAGTCCAAGATTTACGAAAAACAAAGTTGTCATTGATATAAAGGTTACATTATTCGTTGATAAAAATATCGTCGTCATTGCGAGCGTAGCAATCCAGAGCTGAATATCTAAAACAACTCATTTCTGGATTGCCATGCCTTGCACAAAACGCAAGGCTCGCAATGACAGCTCTGCTTATGGTAAAACTTTGTTATTTCATAAAACTGTCTAGCGTGATTTACAATATTTACCTAAAAATGTCTACTACACTTTACAGTTTGATAATACCTTTCTTTACATGTCAGTTATCAAAAAGATATAATATGCTCTATTGGATATATCTCAAATAATGTTGACATGTGTCAACATTATGCTAGAATTCTTATTTGTAAGGACACAATTATATGCATACGAAAAAACATCCTAGTAAGGTTATTGAGTGTGCTATTGAATTCGCTGAAGAACATGGATGGCGATATGTACCTCCGGGTAATTCAGCGCATTGCTGGGGGAAACTTTATTGTTCTTTGGCAGAGAGAGAAGGTTGCAAAATGTCAATTTGGTCGACGCCGCGAGATGAAGATAGCCATGCAAAGCGGATTCGTCAAAATGTAAAAGCATGTTCGCATGGAAAAGATTGAGTAGGAGAATTAATATGAATTCTTTAGAAAAAATTTATCAATTTACGTTAGTTTTGAAAAATGTAGATGAAAATACACCTAACCTTGAAGATAGTTTGTATGAAGCTGGTTGTGATGATGCATTAATTAATTTTAGAAATGGCACAGTTTATTTGGATTTTGATAGAAAGGCTGCATCGCTACAAAATGCTATCATGAGTGCAATTAAAGATGTTGAATCTGGATCTATCGGTGCCAAAGTGATTCATGTTGCCCCAGAAAATTTAGTGACAGAAGCAGATATTGCAAATCGTTTGTCCTTTAAACGACAAACAGTTTCATTGTGGATTCAAGGAAAACGGCGAGATATAATCCCATTTCCTAAACCAGTCATGAAGTTATCAGGAAAATCACCGTTGTGGAAATGGACGGATATTGTTAAATGGCTCTATGAAACAAGACTTATTAGTGAACAGGAGCGGGTAGCTGATGCGGCTTTTATTGAAAATGTGAATGTAGTTTTAGAGGAACGTGATCCAGAGACTCGAGAAAATCGTGAAAAGCTATGGAAAGAATTTGAAGAAATGGCACATGCGTATTAGTTTATTGCTGCTATTCAAGCTGTATATCTATTGAAATCTGGCATCAAAACCCTATATCTAGTACAATAAGCCTCTTTATTTTTAACCAATGGAATAATATGTTGATCACGTCGCTTTTTAAGAAAATCTTTGGTAGCCGCAATGAGCGGGTCATTCGCAAATTAAGTAAAATTGTTGTACAAATTAACGCTTTAGAGCCTGCTATACAGGCTTTGAGTGATGAGCAATTAAAGACCAAAACAGATGAATTTCGTCAACGTCTTAAAGACGGACAATCTTTAGACATAATTTTGCCCGAAGCGTTTGCTGTGGTTCGTGAAGCCAGTGTGCGTACCTTAGGCTTACGTCATTTTGATGTTCAATTAATTGGTGGCATGGTTTTGCATGGTGGTAATATCGCAGAAATGGGCACCGGTGAGGGTAAGACACTCGTTGGTACATTGCCGGTATATTTAAATGCGCTCAGTGGCGAAGGCGTACACATTATTACAGTGAATGATTATCTTGCGAAACGCGATGCTGAATGGATGCGTCCTATTTATGAATTTTTAGGATTAACCGTTGGTATTAATCTTAGTAATATGACCCATGAAGAAAAACAAGCTGCTTATCAAGCAGATATTACCTTTGGTACGAACAATGAATTTGGATTTGATTATTTACGCGATAATATGGCGTTTAGTTTATCAGATAAAGTTCAGCGTAAATTAAATTTTGCGATTGTGGATGAAGTCGATTCAATTTTAATAGATGAAGCCAGAACACCTTTGATTATTTCTGGTATGGCAGAAGAAAGCTCTCAGTTATATAAAAAAATATACCAATTAGTTCCACATTTAGTAAAACAAGAACAAGAAAATGGCCCAGGCGATTATTCGCTGGATGAAAAAGCAAAACAAGCTCATTTAACTGATGAAGGCCATAACCGTATTGAAACAATGTTGATTGAAGCAGGTTTGTTACAAGCTGGCGAGAGTTTATATTCCGTCAATAATATTCCATTGATGCATCACCTCTATGCTTGTCTGCGTGCGCATACTTTATTTCATCGAGATGTAGATTATATTGTTCATAATAACCAAATTGTGATTGTAGACGAACATACTGGGCGTACGATGCCAGGTCGTCGTTGGTCTGATGGATTGCATCAAGCAATGGAAGCAAAAGAAGGCGCGCCAATTCAAAATGAAAATCAAACATTAGCTTCGATTACATTCCAAAATTATTTCCGTATGTATGACAAGCTTGCCGGTATGACAGGTACTGCAGATACAGAAGCCTACGAATTTCAACAAATTTATGGTCTTGAAGTGGTTGTTATTCCAACCAATAAACCGGTTGTTCGTAAAGATCATTCCGATAAAATTTATTTAACCCCTGCTGAAAAGTTTGAGTCAATCATTCAAGATATAAAAGATTGTTGTAAACGACAACAGCCTGTATTAGTAGGTACTGCTTCGATTGAAACCTCAGAATATTTATCTGGATTATTAAAAAAAGAAAAAATTGCACATCAAGTATTGAATGCAAAATATCATGAACAAGAAGCACAAATTATTGCTCAAGCAGGAAGCCCAGGTACGGTTACCATTGCAACGAATATGGCTGGTCGTGGTACTGATATTGTGTTGGGCGGAAATTTACAAGCAAAAATAGCTGAATTAGAAAATGCTACAACAGAAGATATTGAAAAAATTAAAGCGGAATGGCAACAATTGCACGATCAAGTGGTTGCTGCAGGTGGCTTACATGTGATTGGTTCTGAAAGACATGAAGCACGACGAATTGATAATCAATTAAGAGGTCGTTCTGGTCGACAAGGTGATCCTGGAAGTACTCGTTTTTATTTGTCTTTACAAGATAATCTGATGCGTATTTTTGCTTCTGACCGTATGGCTGCAATCATGCAACGACTAGGCATGAAAGAAGGAGAACCTATAGAACACTCATGGATTAATCGCGCGATTGAAAATGCACAACGTAAAGTTGAAGGTCATAATTTTGATATTCGTAAGCAATTATTAGAATTTGATGATGTTGCAAACGAACAACGTAAATTAATTTATGAGCAACGTTCTGAATTAATGGCACTGGAAGATATTTCTGCCACGATTAATGAAATTCGAAAGGATGTGGTTGATAATTTAATTAACCAATTTATTCCCCCACAAAGTTTAGAAGAACAGTGGGATGTTGCAGGGTTGGAGCGCGCATTGACAGAAGCTTTTGGTTTGAAACTTGATATTCAAGCTTGGCTAGAGCAAGAAGATCATTTACATGAAGAACAACTAAGAGATCGAATATTAAATACTATTATTGTGAAATATGAAGAAAAAGAATCTCGTATCGGTGCTGAAACAATGCGTCAACTTGAAAAAGCCCTAATGTTACAAACATTAGATACTAGTTGGAAAGAGCATTTAGCTGCGATGGAATATTTACGACAAGGTATTCATTTGCGTGGTTATGCTCAAAAAAATCCAAAGCAAGAATATAAGCGTGAGTCATTTGAATTGTTTACTAACTTACTTGATCGTATTAAACATAATGTTATTTCATTATTGATGCAAGTTGAAGTACAACAGTCAGAACAAATCCATCATTTTGAACAACAATATCAAACTTCATCACAGCAGTTTCAGTTAGAACATCCTAGTTTGTTGTCAAATGAACAAAACCCAATGCCATCACAGTCTGATTCACGTTCTATGCGAAAAGTTGGTCGCAATGAGGTGTGTCCTTGTGGTTCAGGTAAAAAATATAAACATTGTCATGGGCAAGTTGCACGTACTATAAGTTAAAGATTATGAGCCAATCTATTTTTATTCATGCAGTTGGCGGTGTTATTTTCAATGTAGAGAATAAAATTTTAATTGCTAAACGGCCACTTGATAAATATTTAGGTGGCTTTTGGGAAATTCCTGGTGGATATAGTGAATCTG
>JBFWPS010000076.1:0-8465 GCA_050249855.1 Gammaproteobacteria bacterium | reverse complement strand
CGATTTTGTCAACATTGGTTACCTGTTATTTTAGATGGTCATATTAGACCAATTATCGATTCAATTTTTAAGTTTGATGAGGTAAAGTTTGCTCACACACGTATGGAAGAAAATTTAAATTTTGGTAAAATCTTATTAACAATAAATCAATAAATTTAAGCAAATAACAATGAAAAATTCTGGAATCCAATCTCCTCGAAAACAAACTGACAGCACTCGTGGAGCAAGCATAGCTAAAAAAAATGGCAAAGCTTTGCCATTAGGTGTACCACTGCCCACAGGAGTTACGCATCAAGTGACTGGCACTCCGAGTCGTGATAGAAGAAAAAGTATATTAGGAGATGATTCAAGACTTGAATTGCCAATTTCTCCAAGACCAATAGTTTCTGGAAATACACTTAAAAGAACTCAAACTAGTATGGGGGAAGACTTAGTTGAATTAGAGCAACGTTCTAATAAGGCTTTTCAAGATGGAAATATTGAAGAGGCTATATCTGAATGCACTGCTGCGATTGAGGCTTCATTACATGTAGATGCTCCACGTGCTTCTTTGATCAGTGTTAGTAAAATTGTGAATTTAATCTATCAAACTTTGATAAAAGAAAAAGTAGATGATGCAAAAGTTTATATATATTTTATTAATAAGTTATTTGATATATTAAATGACAGAAGCAAGAAAAAACCAGGAAAAGATTTTGTTGAACAAGTTGTTCAAAAATATTTTATTCAACCCAATGTAATTGATGCCGATCAGGTAACACGCGTACGTTCTATATCAGCGGTAGC
This sequence comes from Gammaproteobacteria bacterium, assembly GCA_050249855.1. Taxonomy (GTDB): domain Bacteria; phylum Pseudomonadota; class Gammaproteobacteria; order JBGSLN01; family JBGSLN01; genus JBFWPS01. Next base: position 7,679 of record JBFWPS010000076.1, on the reverse strand, counting down.
AAAAGATATCAGTGATAAATGTTCAATAAATTTTTCTTGGTTAGAAAGAGTTGTTGATCAGTTATTTAATACGATCCTGATAAATCCAAATTTCAGAGACTATGAAATATACACACATTTCTCAAGTAGATTATCAGTTGTTGTTAATGATCAATTGGAAGGACAATTGGAGCTAAAAGATTAAAAACTGCTGCAAAATGGAGTTTTGAAAATGGTGGGATACTATATGCCATTCACTATAGTAAACATTTACTCGAATTGTGTGACCAAATATGTGCGGCTTATAAGAAACAAATACCTTTATCCTTAATTCAAACGGAATTGAATGAAATTTTTTATACGTTAACGATTTCAGATAGACTTTTTAATGGTTTGTGTAATTCGCTAGTAAGAAAGTTTAATAAACCAGAGGGCATAGGTAAAACTCATGAAGAATTATTAAGTTTAATTTCAAGCACCTATAAAACTCCCGAACAATTAAAAGATGCAATAATTTATGCAAAGGCAGTCTATAATAATGCTACTGCCATTTTTGAAAGATTATCAACCAGTACTAAAACGTTGCTATTGCAAGCGCGATTACAAAATTTGGAATATCATCATACTCGTTTTACTCCTCCTCCTGGTTTAGAATCTAGTGCGCTTAATTTTAAATACTATCGTCCAAGTTCAACTGAACAGGAGAAACCTGGGTTTTACAAGTCAAGAACACAACATAAAGCTGCTAAAATGCAGTTTTTACATGAATTACTTCAAGAGATTAGTTACGGACGAGATGAGTTGACAACAGAAGCTATCGAACTTGAAAAGTTTGCCTCTACACAACTCGCAACAATCAAAGAACCTATTGAAACTTTATTACAGTTAATTGAGCAACCTGCGAAATTGTTACAAGCTCAATTAGAAGCAGCTGCGCAACCAACGAAAGCACAAGCGGATAGTCAAAGCGATAAATTATTTGTGAATGGTAGGGAGTATATTGTTTCAAAAGAAGTTTTACGAAACAAAGATTCTGTTTTATATCAAGCAATTTATAATTTGCTCAAACGTATACAAGAGTTATCTGTTATGTTAATGGCAAATCCAAGTAATAATAAGGCTATTGCCAGTTCGCAAAAATTAGAATCTATCTATGAATTATACGTGCAAGAATTTGTTGACGCAAATAATGAAAGAAATGCTTTGTTAGTTTGTCCAATCACTTGTGCAATTGAAGGCATGGGTTTTTACTTTATTAAACCAGAGCAGAACATCAATCAGTATTAGATATAGAAAATAAATCTTTAAAAGATTTAATTAAAGATTTTGTCGAGATTGTGAGAACCATCTCTCCATCAAAAACACAAGCTGGCATAACGCTTGATCAAGCAACTAAAGAAGAATACTACAAGGTTGCCCATGGTTATCTAGAACTTTTCAAACATTTACCTAAAGATTTTTTTCCCGATATTTATCCTGCTGAGGCACTTTGGACAATTTTAGATACAGCCTTTAAAGATAAGCCTTATGATTTAGCCTATGTTTTACTACAAATAAATTTTATTATTGAAAACCACTTATATTTAAAAGGATTAACTGAACGTAAAATTACAGAAACCAATTTGTTTTTAGAACCTTTAGAGTCATCATCTTTAGCATTTAAACCTTTTGCTACTTCTAGTATTGCAAAATCAACTGGTCAAATACCAACAATTGTTCCAGACTTTACATTACAGCAAAGCACTGTGAGATTTTTATTTTCTTCTGGCAGTCAACCAAACCATACCAGTTTTCCTAAGGCACCTGATTCAGTGAGATTAAAGCAACAGGTATCAGAAGGTGGTATAACTGTTGAAGCTTCCTCACAAGACCAAGAAGAGTTAGTGAAATTTATAGGTGCTTGCTTGACTAATTAACCATGGACTAATCCACTTACTCAGTATAAAATGTTGCCTTATTTGATTGATTAAGGTTTGTTCTATGTTCGCACAATATTCATCACTCGCCGAATTCGATCCTCAGTTATGCTCTGCTATCACTAGTGAAGCACAACGTCAGGAAGATCATATTGAATTAATTGCTTCAGAAAATTATGTAAGTCCTAGAGTGTTAATAGCACAAGGTTCTGTATTAACGAATAAATATGCGGAAGGTTATCCTGGAAAACGTTATTATGGCGGATGTGAGTATGTTGACCAAGCTGAACAACTAGCAATAGATAGAGTGAAACAATTATTTGGTGCTGATTATGCGAATGTTCAACCGCATTCAGGATCACAGGCTAATGCTGCTGTTTACATGGCACTACTCAATGCCGGCGATACGATTTTGGGGATGAATTTAAATGAGGGTGGTCATTTAACACATGGCTCTAAAGTTAATTTTTCAGGAAAAATTTATAACGCAATTGTTTATGGACTTGATCCCAAAACAGGTTTAGTTGATTATGATAAAGTGGCAGAATTAGCAAAAGAACATAAACCAAAATTAATTATGACTGGTTTTTCAGCTTATTCACGCACATTAGATTGGCAGAAATTTCGTGAAATTGCTGATTCAGTAGGTGCATACATGGTTGCTGATATAGCGCATGTGGCTGGCTTGATTGCTGCAGGTTTATATCCATCACCAATTCAAATTGCTGATGTAGTCACTTCTACAACCCATAAGACTTTACGAGGACCTAGAAGCGGCATTATTCTAGCACGTTCGAATCCAGAAATTGAAAAACGTTTAAATACTGCAGTTTTTCCTGGCTTACAAGGTGGGCCATTAATGCATGTGATTGCAGCAAAAGCCGTTGCATTTTATGAAGCATTACAACCAGAATTTAAAACTTATCAAAAACAAATTATTAATAATGCTAAAGTCATGGCAAACACCATAGCTGAACGTGGTTATAAAATCGTTTCAGGTGGTACTGATAATCATTTATTTTTAGTTGATTTAATTGCACAGGATATTACCGGTAAAGATGCAGAAGATGCTTTAGGTAAAGCACATATTACTGTAAATAAAAATACGATACCAAATGAACCACGTTCACCATTTATAACTAGTGGCTTACGAATTGGAACACCGGCTATTACAACACGCGGTATGAAAGAAGACGAATCTAAATTATTAGCAACTTGGATTTGTGATATTTTGGATGATTTAAACAATGAGCAAAAAATTGAAAAAATTAAGCATGATGCTTTAAACTTATGTAAGCAATTTCCGGTTTATAAATCTGAAGAAATTAAAAAGTAACTACAACTAGCGAGGAAAATTAATGTACTGTCCATTTTGCAGCACTGAAGATACAAAAGTAATTGATTCTAGATTGGTTGCAGAAGGCGACCAAGTTCGAAGACGTCGTGAATGTCTAGTTTGTAATGAACGATTCACAACATACGAAGTTGCTGAGTTAGTAATGCCCCGGATCATCAAACGCGATGGCAGACGAGTTCCTTATGATGATGATAAACTAAAAGCAGGTGTTCAACGTGCTTTAGAAAAACGACCAGTTGCAACAGAACAAACAGAAGAAGCAATCGCACGAATTAAGCAAAAACTACGAGCTAGCGGTGAACGTGAAATACAATCACAAACTTTAGGTGAGTGGGTGATGGAAGAGTTGCGAATTTTAGATCAAGTAGCCTATGTACGTTTCGCTTCTGTTTATAGACGCTTTCAAGACGTTAATGCATTTCGTGAAGAAATTGAACGGATGGAAGAAGCTTAATGCAGCCTAAAAAAAAATTTAATCCAAAAGCAAGAAAAAATGCTAGAGGCTTGGTTCTCCAAGCTTTATATCAATGGCAAATATCTGGAAATACAATTAGTGATATTGAACATCAGTTTTTGATAGAAAATGATTTTGAAGAAACTGATCGCGAATTTTTTTTAGAATTATTGCATGCAATTCCAGCACATTTAGATGAAATACAAGCTTCATTTGAACCTTATTTAGATAGACCAGTGGACCAACTAACCCCAATAGAATTAGCTGTTTTACGAATCGGCAGTTATGAGTTGAACTTTAGACCCGATATCCCTTTCAAAGTTGCAATTAATGAAGCGTTAGAGCTTAATAAGCTATTTGGCGCAACCGATGCGTATAAATTTATTAATGGCGTTTTAGATAAGATTGCCCAAGCAAAACCGAAGTAGGGTGGGCAAAGCGCGTATGCATCGTGTTTAAATGTATAAATGATTTAGAAAGCGCGTGCCCACCAAGCAGCCTTTAATTTTCTAAACCACTACATTTTCATCTCCACCCATGCTAACCTTCAAGATCTGCGCCCGTAGCTCAGCTGGATAGAGTATCTGGCTTCGAACCAGGTGGTCGGGAGTTCGAATCTCTCCGGGCGCGCCAAATTTTTCTTTATAAATCAATGGGTTATGGGTTTTCGCTAACCGACGCATTCCCAATATTACAGGGGTTGCGTGAGATTTGCGTGACCTGATGAGAACCGTTAGTTAACACCATTTTTTGTTTCAATAACGTTAGTGTTAATCCTTCCTTCATCGGCTCAACAACACGATTGGCAGCTGCAATCAACTTATCTAATTCAGCAGCTGAATAATGCGTTGTAATCCTGCCGGAGCGATGCCCTAGTAAATTCTGCCTATCTTCAAAACTCACGCCAGCAGCTCTTAAACGCCTGTCAAATGTGTGTTTTAAATCATGGATACGAACTTGTTTTAAACCAACAGTTTCTCTAATTCGTTTCCAAGCAGAATTGTTCATCAAGGTCAACGGTTTATCACGGTACACAAATACGTACTTTGGATGTAAGCCCCTGACTTTATCAATCACCGATTTAGCAATGGTATTTAACACAACCAGTCCCTCATCTCGGTTTTTGACCAAATAACTAGGAATTAAAAATACACTCGTTCCTAGTTCAGGGATGTTTACCTCCCAATCCCATTGCAGTTGGCAAACTTCTTGTTCCCTACAACCCGTATTCACTTTAAATAGTGCCATATCACGTAAATGTTCTGGTAGAGCATCAAATAATAATTGTTGCTCTTCCCAAGAAAGTTGGTAGCCGCTTCACGAAACAAACGTTCTTTATGCACACCATATAATTTTGTTTGCCTTAATTGTTCAATACGATTCGCTAAATATTTTTCAGCTTCTTCGAGCGAGCTTGTGCAAGTGCTTTCGCAAATTCGCTCTCCAAATATGAACTTGTCGATGTACCAAACTTTTCCTCTTTTTTGGAATCCTGGAATTCTTTTTCGTCCCATATAGATATTCCTTTTTTTATAGGACGACCAAGGCAAGATTTATAATGCGCTACCCAAGCATCTAAATCAAGTCTGTCAAAGGCAATACCTTGCTTTCCAATGGGAATTGCTAAGAGTTTTGGTCTAACTTCTTTGTTAAAACGATTGATATCCATACCCAGATAATGTGAGACATCTCGAAGACGAATTAAACGCGGGAGCATAACACCTCAGAGTTTATGATGGATTAGGATCCATACGTACAGCACTCCTAATGAAAGTGAGAATTTATTCTCAAATAAAATCAAAGTCAAGTAGAAGTTATTTTTAAAATGGTTAAAAGAATTTTTATAAAATTAATGAAATATCTTACAGTAAGATAAAGAGTTTTGGCCACGCACATTGTAACTGATTGAATTACAATGAAATTTTTTAGCCAACGATGGTTATATTAGATCTTATGAAATGAACAACTTTTTGAGATAGTTTATACACTTTTTTACAAAAAAAACGATAGAAATAGAGGGCTTACAAGAAACAAAATTGTCATTGCGAAGCCTGTGTTGTCTGCGGGCTGTAGCAATCCAGTACGGCATTAAAATAGATAGACAGCCTGGGATTTTTTCAACTTCTCGAGCATAATAATTACATTTTTTAACACAAATTAAGAGATTAAAAGAAGGTTTTTGATAACATTTTTATGTATTGGGAATACATTTTAAGACTAAAAATCAGATGGTTCCTTGATAGTAAAATTGAAGATTTTTAGATATATTTAAATCTTCATTATGAAACAATGGATTACTCGGGAACAATGGAGATCCTTGGTTTTACAGGACAGGCAGCCAAAGTAGTTTGACTTAGACTCTCATTTAATTCTAGAAATTCCAATAATGCATCTATTGGACCAATACAGACAATTTGATTTACCGCACGAGCGCTCACATTAAAATTAGGTGCCTTAAAGCCACTACCAGAAGTAAATTTACAAAAATCTAACGCATGCAAAAGTGAATCTCTGTTTTTTTCAGAGTCTAGAGTAATAATCACTGTTTCTTTTTCAACATCAAACGCTAGTTGTGTCACTTCATATGGTTGCTTTTGTGGTTGCGATTTGAAATGAGCAAAAGTTTTTATGCGAGGATTTTTTACAAGTTTCATTTCTGTTTCCTTCACAATTAACATAGCGAAACTCCTTAAAAAAAATTACAACGGCGCTTTAGTGTATTATTAGGTGGTACAATGGATCTGACCCCATTTTTTTCTACATAATAATACACATTCTATTGTTCTGATGCTCTTCATATCCATGTGTTCTTAATAATTCACTTAGAGTATCTCTAAAATCAGGTGTGGCACAATCTTGAGCAGCTTGGCCTTGATGATTTTTTAATGAAATATCGATGTGATGTTGTAATAAAACCGTTATGCATGCGATATTTTGATAGCGCACGTATTGATGTAGAGGTGTTTCACCAGTGGAATTTTGCGCATTCAAGATATGACGTTCGTTGTCTGTAAGTTCGTCGTTCAGACGAGTTAATATCGCTACATTATTACACTTGTGAAATAGTGTATTTTGATTATTATCATGTTTTCGCCAATTAGCACCACGACGGCCAGGAGTGTAATCTTGGTCAATTGAATGGAGCACGGCAGGTAAACTTTCGCCACCAACGATAGACAAACGTATATCTTTTTTGTCTCCAGTGGGCCATAAATTAACGCTATGTTTTGCTGTATGTAATGCGACATGTCCAAAACTGGTTAGTTCTTGCCATATATGAATGACTGCATAGTTTTCTCTAGTTCCTCTGTTAGGCATTACTATTCTCCTAAAATATTATACAGCTAGAACCGGCAACTTTCGCAGGTTTTGATTTTGTTTGACTTAAATTAAGACCTGCAATCGCTAATTTATTTTTCACCCACTGTGCGCAATTAACACCATTTGATTCGGTTCCTAACCAAGAATCACTACCAAAAAATTGATAAGGAATGAATTCCGCTGCACCAAGATGCGCTTTTTCAGTTTGATCTCTATCTTGTTTGATAGATGCTATCATATTGAGCACGTTATTTTTAGGTAATTGCCAAGTTTGTGATTGAAATGTAGTATAATCACGTTGGTAATTTGAACTTTCAAAACAACGTATTTTATTGATAAAGCCAGTAATGTTTCCGGATGTTGTATTTCTTGTTGGATCACTATCATTGCTGGATGGGCCAAAAAAACTACTTACCCATTCTGTTGAACGTGTTAGTTGATGTTTCATATAAGTCGCAATATTGACTGAGTCTGATTGTGGTGTCTCTGATCTTATGAAAGTAATATCATATTGTCCTACAAAGAGTATAATGACCCCCGCATTTTAGACCATACAAATTGAAAATTTTGAGAGATAATAGGCCTCCCTATGGAGGACGAAATGGCTCGAAAGAAGAAGTGGTCATCGGTAGCAAAATTTGAAATTGCCTTG
>JBFWPS010000075.1:0-8472 GCA_050249855.1 Gammaproteobacteria bacterium | reverse complement strand
GGTTCCCGGTCCAATTGTGAAAATATTCATGACCTATAACACCGATAATTGCTTGATAATCATCATCTGTTGCCGTTTCAGGATTTGCTAAAACATATTTCGTATTAAAAATATTAAGCCCTTTGTTTTCCATAGCGCCCATATTAAAATCACTAACAGCTACAATCATGTAAATATCTAAATCATATTCTCGACCAAAAGTCATTTCATCCCATTTCATCGCAGCTTTTAACGCAAACATCGCATGCGTTGCTTTATCAAGATTGCCATGTTCAACATAAAGTCTTAACATAACGTTTTTTCCAGACTGAGTCACAAACTCGTCTTCTAGACAAGCAAGTTCTGCTGCAACTAAAGCAAATAAATAAGATGGTTTTTTAGTTGGATCATGCCAAGTAACTGAATGTCGATCTTGATCCAAAATTTTGTTTTCAACTAAGTTTCCATTCGATAATAAAATAGGATAAAGTGATTTATCCGCATTGATAGTCGTTGTAAATACAGCAATCACATCAGGGCGATCAAGAAAATAAGTTATTCTACGAAAACCTTCAGGCTCACATTGCGTACAAAACATTTTTTTACTTTTATAAAGCCCCATTAACTCTGTATTTTTTTCCGGATGAATTTCAGTAACGATCGTTAATTTAAATTCTTTAGGCGGATTTTTGATGACAAGCTGTGAAGGTGAAACATCATAAGCAACCTTTGCTAAAACCTCATCATCTAATTTCAATTCGAGTAATTTCAGTGAATTTCCAACTAACTCTAAATGATCACCATTCTCATTTGGATTTTTAAATACATTTAATTCTGCTGTTACAATCGTTTTATCTTCATACAAATCAAACACTAAATTGACCGTATTGAGCAAAAAATTGGAAGGTTTGTAATCGTTTAAATATTTTGTTGTCGGTGTTTTTGTCATTTCTGCCTCATTGTCTAAAAAAGCAACTATACTCTATTCAAAGGATAACAAAAAATATGTGTTATATAAAAGGGGGAAACCATGGATATATTAAATTCTTATAGGGAGCGTTACGAATCTTCTAAAGAAGAAGAACTTACATTAGACGAATACCTAGAAATATGTAAAAACGATCCATCAGCCTATGCTAGCGCTGCAGAAAGGTTATTATTATCCATTGGTAATCCTGAAATGATTGATACGCGACAAGACCCCCGTTTAAGCAGAATATTTGGAAATAAAATCATAGCTTGCTACCCTGCTTTCGAAGATTTTTACGGTTTAGAAGAACCAATAGAACAAATTGTTGCATTTTTGAAACATGGGGCACAAGGTTTAGAAGAGAAAAAACAAATTCTATACCTCTTAGGACCTCCAGGTGGTGGAAAATCATCTCTTGCAGATAAACTAAAAGAACTCATGGAAAAAATACCTTTTTATGCACTGAGAGGATCTCCAGTATTTGAATCACCATTAGGCTTATTCTCATATGAAGAAGATGGACCTATACTGGAAGAAAAATATGGTATACCACGCAGATATGTTAAGTCAGTTATGTCACCTTGGGCAGTCAAACGATTACATGAATATAATGGTGATATTACAAAATTTAAAGTGGTTCGTTTAAAACCATCTATTTACAATAAAATTGGTATTGCGAAAACAGAACCTGGTGATGAAAACAATCAAGATATATCTTCACTGGTTGGTAAAATTGATATCCGAAAACTAGAAGAATACTCACAAGATGACCCTGATGCCTATAGTTTTTCAGGTGGTCTATGCGTTGCAAATCGAGGTTTACTCGAGTTTGTTGAAATGTTTAAAGCGCCGATAAAAGTATTACACCCATTGTTAACTGCAACACAAGAAGGTAATTATAATCCAACTGAAGGTCTATCTCCTCTGCCATTTGAAGGGATCATACTTGCTCACTCAAATGAATCAGAATGGCAAGCATTTAAAAATAATAAAAACAATGAAGCATTTATAGACCGTGTTTTTATTATTAAAGTACCTTATTGTACTCGTGTGACAGATGAAATATCAATTTATAAAAAATTATTGCGCAATAGTTCTTTAAAAATTTCACCTTGTGCACCCGACACATTAACTATGCTTGCCCAGTTTTCAGTATTGACACGTTTAAAAGAACCAGAAAACTCAAGCATTTTTTCGAAAATGCGTATTTATGATGGAGAAAACTTAAAAGATACTGACCCTAAAGCAAAAACTTATCAAGAATATCGAGATTACGCAGGAGTAGACGAAGGTATGACTGGATTGTCAACTAGATTTGCTTTTAAGATATTATCTAAAGTATTTAATTTCGATAGGACTGAAATTGCAGCAAACCCAGTCCATTTACTATATGTGTTAGAACAACAAATAATGAAAGAACAATTTCCTACTGAAACACAAGATCGCTACCTATCTTATTTAAAAGGTTATTTAACACCAAAATATGTAGAATTCATTGGAAAAGAAATTCAAAAAGCTTATTTAGAATCATATTCTGAATATGGTCAAAATATTTTTGACAGATATATTACTTACGCTGATTTTTGGATACAAGATCAAGAATATCGCGATCCTGATACAGGAGAAATATTCGACAGAAAATCATTAAATGACGAATTAGAGCAAATCGAAAAGCCTGCAGGAATAAGTAATCCAAAAGATTTTCGAAATGAAGTAGTAAACTTCGTATTACGTGCAAAAGCTAATAACCATGGAAAAAACCCTGCTTGGTACAGTTATGAAAAACTAAAAAGTGTAATTGAGAAGAAAATGTTTTCAAATACTGAAGACTTATTACCTGTAATATCATTTAATCCAAAAGCTTCAGCAGATGAAAAGAAAAAGCATCAGGATTTTGTAAGTCGAATGATGGAAAAAGGTTACACAGAAAAACAAGTTCGCCTCCTGTGTGAATGGTACTTAAGAGTTAGAAAATCAGGATAAAATCTCTATCAGATTCGAGTATTTTGTTTTACTACTCAATATGTAGGAGATTTAAATATATAAATATGTGAGGCGCCAATGTCACAAATTATTGATCGCCGCTTGAATGGTAAAAACAAAAGTGCTGTTAATCGGCAACGTTTTTTGCAGCGATATAAAGAACATATAAAAAAATCTGTTAGTGAAGCTATCAGCAAAAGAAACATAACAGACATAGAAGCTGGTGAGACCATCAAAATCCCAACCAAAGATATTCATGAACCTCAATTTCACTTCGACCAAGATGGTAACCGAAATATCGTTCTACCCGGCAATAAAGAATTTGTTCCTGGTGATCGTTTGCCCAGAACAAATGAAGAACTTACGGGGAAAGGTAGCAGTGCATCAAACACAGGAGAAGGCGAGGATGAATTTAGCTTTCAAATATCTAAAGACGAATTTTTAGATTTATATTTTGATGATCTAGCATTACCAGAACTTGTTAAAAAGCAGATGACTAAAATACCCTCTTACAAATTAATTAGAGCTGGTTATACAACAACCGGAGTACCAACTAACATTAATATCATCAGGTCACTTAAAGGGGCTCTCGGCAGGAGAATTTCGATTGGAAGCTATTATAAAAAGCAAATTGCCATCTTAAAGCAAAAAAGAAAAGAACTAAGTAATAATGAAGCTGAGAATAAAAATGAAATAGAAAAAATAAATGATAAAATTACACAATTAAAGAATAAAATCAAAAAAATACCCTTTATAGACACCTTCGATCTTCGTTATAATAACAGAACGAGACAATTAACACCAACAACACAAGCTGTTATGTTTTGCATCATGGATGTTTCAGGTTCTATGGATAAAGCCAAAAAAGACATAGCCAAAAGATTTTTCGTATTATTATATTTGTTTTTGAAGAAAAATTATCAAAAAATTGATCTTGTTTTCATAAGACATCATACCTCGGCAAAAGAAGTCAATGAAGAAGAATTTTTTTATTCAAGAGAAACTGGCGGCACGGTTGTATCAAGCTCTCTACAATTATTTAAAAAAATAATGAGTCAACGTTATGATCCTGAAAATTGGAATATATATGCTGCACAAGCATCGGATGGTGATAATTGGAATGCTGACTCGCCTTTTTGCTATGAATTATTGAATGAAGAAATAATACCATACGTACAATATTATGCTTATGTAGAAATCATGCCAAGACTGCATCAATCATTATGGGAGTCATATTTAAAAGTCAAAGAAAATCATTTGAATTTTGCCATGCAAACCATTAATGAACTAACTGATATATATCCTGTATTTAGAGAACTATTCAAAAGGCAGCAATCATGAAAAATAAATATCTCTCTACATCGTCCGAATGGACTTTTGAATTGATTGCGCAATATGACAAAGTCATTGGCGAAATTGCAAAAAGCTATAATTTAGATACTTACCCAGTTCAAATTGAAGTAATTACGGCAGAACAGATGATTGATGCTTATTCGGCAACAGGTATGCCGTTAGGTTATCATCATTGGTCCTTTGGAAAACAGTTTTTACAAATCGAGCAAGAGTATTTACATGGATATTCTGGATTAGCTTATGAAATTGTTATTAATTCCAATCCATGTATTGCTTATTTATTAGAACATAATTCTATGATGATGCAAGCCTTGGTAATAGCACATGCATGCTACGGTCATAATTCATTTTTCAAGAGTAATTATTTATTTCAAACATGGACAAATGCTAACTTTATTATTGATTACTTGGTTTTTGCAAAAAACTATATTACTGAATGTGAAGAAAAATATGGTGTCGAAGCTGTTGAAGAAATAATAGATGCTTGCCATTCATTAATGAACTATGGCGTTGACAAATATAAAAGACCACCTAAATTATCTATCGCACAAGAGAAATTAAGACAAAAAGATAGAGAAGAATATTTACAATCACAAGTCAACGATTTATGGAGAACTTTGCCTAAAAAAAATGAAAAGCATCCTCATGAAATTGAAAAAAGATTTCCAGAAGAACCTCAAGAAAACATACTCTACTTTATCGAAAAAAATGCACCTCTTCTTGAAGCATGGCAACGTGAAGTTATAAGAATAGTTCGAAAAATAGCACAATATTTTTATCCACAAAAGCAAACAAAACTGATGAATGAAGGATGGGCAACCTTCTGGCACTACATCATTATGAACGAACTATATCAGAAAAAATTAGTAAATGATGATTTTATGTTAGAGTTTATACAAAACCATACAAATGTTATGTCTCAATTACCTTTCGACCATCCACTTTATCTTGGTATAAATCCATACACATTAGGATATAAAATATTTATGGATCTAAAGCGAATTTGTGAGAATCCAACCACAGAAGATCATGAATGGTTTCCAGAATTTGCTGGACGAAATTGGGTGGAAGCACTAGATATAGCTATGAGAAACTATAAAGATGAAAGTTTTATATCTCAATTTCTCTCACCCCATTTAATTCGTGACTTAAAATTATTTATTATAAATGATGATGAAAAAAATAATGACCTTGTTATTTCAGCCATTCATAATGAAGATGGCTATCAAAAAATACGTGAAACCTTATCAGATTCGTATAATCTTAATACCAATGAACCAAACATACAAGTTTATGATGTTGACATGAGAGGTGATCGTTCGTTGACGTTACGATACATCCAATATGAAAGACGCCCATTGGAAAAAGATGACGCTAAAAAAATATTAAGGCATATACATAAATTATGGGGTTTCAAAGTTAGATTAGAAGTTGAATACCCAGATGAAACTGTAAAACTGTTAATGCAGTACCCTGAAGATGTATTACCTGAGATAACTTAATAGTTATAGCATCATCATACTTTCTTAGGATGTTGAAAATGACAAATAGAATAACCTAATATTCCCGCTAACAACGAACCCAATAAAACGCCTAACCGTAACCAATTTGAATAAATCATTGCGTAATTTTCAAAAGCAAGATTACCTATAAATAAACTCATCGTAAATCCAACACCACAAACAACAGCAACACCATATAGTGTTTGCCAGCTTACATGAGTTGGTAATCTGGCTATACGACATTTTACAACAATCCAGCTCGCTGAAAATATACCTACTTGTTTTCCAATTAATAAACCAAGTGCAATGCCTAATGGAACGGGTGAAACAATCGCAGGTAAACTTATATTTTTAAACGAAAGCCCTGCATTAAAAAATGCAAACAATGGCAAAATACCAAATGCAACCCATGGATGTAAATTCTTTTCCAATATCTTAAGTGGGCTAACATGCGCAACGGTAATATGCGAGGGTTCTTCAGGATCTTTTGACCTAATCACAACAGGTATAAACATCGCAACTAAAACACCGGCAATCGTTGCATGGATACCAGATTGCAAAATAAAATACCAAAGAAAAACACCAATAAAAATATATGGAAATAATCGTCGTACGTTAAAGTAATTTAAACAAAATAAACCTAGCACACAAATAAATGCTTCAAATAAAGCAAAATACATCAAGCTATTTGTATAAAAAAATGCAATAATTAAAATTGCTCCTAAATCATCAAAGATAGCGAGTGCCATTAAAAATATCTTTAAACTCTGAGGTATTCTATTCCCCAACAGTTTTAATACCCCCAAAGCAAAAGCTATATCAGTTGCACATGGAACAGCCCATCCTTTCAAAGCAATCGAATCATGATGAGTAAAAATCAGATAAATCAATGCTGGTGCTACCATACCACCAATCGCTGCTGAAATTGGTAATGTACTCTTTGATAGCGTATCTAACTCTCCTTGTACAACTTCACGTTTTATTTCTAAGCCGACTAGAAGAAAAAATATAGCCATTAAGCCTTCATTGACCCAATGTAGCAATGTCTCAGTTAAAAGAAAATCTGAAAAACCCACACTAAATGATAAATGAAGTAAGGAATCATAATGATATTGCCAAGGAGAATTAACGATAGTAATAGCCAATACTGCTGATATAAATAACAGTATACCACTCGCGGCTTCTAACCGCATAAATTCTTGAATAAACTTGATTGTTCTTCTTATCATAATTTTATGAACTTACGGTACAAGTTTGTGCCCATACACGTAACATAGTATTCGCATCTTTCTCAATTTTATAATCAACTGATTTTACTTCAACCCCATAATCAGATTGTGATAAAGCCAAAATAACCGGTCCTAACAATGATGAAACCTCCCCTACTGAATTAATCATTGGGAAAATTCTAACTTCTTTCGCAAAACCACACAATTTTTTAATCATATTCAAATAGTAATCTACAGATTGAGTAGATGAGCTTGTAAATAAATCATTTGAACACAAAGCCAAATCAAAATGAAAATCAGGGAAATTCAAATCTTGAAAAGATTTAGTTTGATAGCGTTGTTGCTTTAACCCAATAGGTAAATCAAGCAAAAACTGCATTAAATGTTTTTTTCTATCTTCAATATAGCTTTCGGGAGATGAAAACTTAGTTGATGAAAAATTTTCTGGGTTGTCATGCCAGTCTGATAATTGCTTATCTAACGATTCACTTGCTATTTTTTCTATATTTTCTACAGGTTCAGCATACAAGGGATCAATTGAAATTACTTTACCACCCAAAGCAGTCAGTTCCGCATTAAAGCTTGCAGGGCCACTATAACAATCTAGGATATTGCTTTCACAATCCTTTTCTGTCAACGCAAATATACATTGAAAATCAGATAGTGATACGCCATAAAATAATTTATTCAATCGTTTAATCATTCCCTAAGTCCTATTTCAAACGTAATTAAAATTTAATCCTATATTTCAGTGCTTTACTAATGCCATGTTCAGTCTTGTACCAGTATGACGGTCTAACAATTAATTCATAAATTGAGTAAAAACCTGCTAATGACATAAGCATCCAATAAAAAATCATCAATGGCACATATGGAACCAAATAATAGTATTTTCTTCTCATAATACTTATAAAATGAGACATAACAAATAAAATATTACCACTGACAAAATTAAACAATGCTAAAGCAACCAAAAAACGTGGATAGGCAGGAGCATGTACAGAAATAAGAGATGTTAAAATAAATGCGATCCACAATGGAACATTTGCAAGCTGGCTCAAAATACTTCCGCCAAAAAATATTTGAAAGTGTAGGAAGTTTTTAAATCCTAACTGATGATATAAAAGTGTTGGCCGTCGCATTTGAACCAAATACGTTTTAATATATCCCTTATTCCATCGAGCTCTTTGCTTAAACCAGTTGATTAATTTTGTATTTGCTTCTTCATAAGTTGTAGAGTTTATCAAAGTACATTTGTAACCATATCTGTATAATCGAATACCTATATCAGCACCTTCCGTAAGAATGTTTGCATCCCAAGTACCTAATTCTTTTAGTTTATCAGTCTTAAAATGATTACTAGTACCTCCTAACGGAATAAATAACTTTAAATGTGCTATTCCAGCCAGAATTTGATCAAACAGTGTTGTATACTCTATGGTAAATAAACGCGTTA
>JBFWPS010000074.1:0-8496 GCA_050249855.1 Gammaproteobacteria bacterium | reverse complement strand
GGGGGAGAGGGTGCTAAACTGCTATCGCCCCTCTCCAACAAGTTGGAGACGAGCAGTACTCAATTTTTACACCGCTTTCGGCCGATTACAGCGCTCTCGCATAAACCGCCTTACTACAAGCAAGGGCGCTTATCCTACACGAATTGCTTTAAGAGTCAATGGGTTGTAAAAAAAATGTTTTAATTTATTTATCTTCGTATTGATTAGGATGTGCTCTTTGAAACTGATCTATTTTTAAGCAGTTCTCATTGATTCGTAGAATATTTGGATAATCCTTTAAAGGAACATTAAAACGAATGGCATTAAACACTTGAGGAACTAAGCATAAATCAGCCATGGTTGGTGTATCTCCATGACAATATTGCCCTGTTGCTTTATCACGTGCTAAATGCGTTTCAAAAGCATAAAAACCAGATTCAATCCATTTTGCAATCCAATTAGTTTTTTGCTCATCTGAAATATGAAATTCATTTTCTAAATAAACAAGTACCACTCTATTATTTAAAGGATGTATATCGCATGCAATTAATTCAGATAAAGCACGAACACGTGCACGCCCTTCTAAATCTTGTGGCAATAAATGTGGTGTGGGAAATCGTTCTTCTAAATATTCTATGATCGCTAAGGATTGTGTGATGATTTGTCCATCAATTTCAAGCGCAGGCACAGCAGAATGAGGATTAATAGCTTGATATTCAGATGAATATTGTTCACCACCATTTCGTACCAAATGAATTGTTTGTTCTTGATACGTTAGTTCTTTGAAATTTAATGCAATACGAACACGGTAAGAAGCGCTTGAACGAAAATAATGATAAAGCTTTATATTCATTTAAATAACTTCCTGTTCTATTGAGCCAAAAATATTATGTCCACTTTCATCTAACATTTCAATTCGAACTGAATCCTCTGGTTGCATAAAATGCGATTTTGCTTCGCCAAATTTTAACTTTTCAAGCATTCTCACTTCAGCAATACAAGAAGAACCAACACTATGATCGCTATTAGAAACTGTACCACTTCCTATAATTGATCCGGCACAAAGCTCTCTTGTTTTAGCTGCATGTGCTATCAATTGTGCGAAATTAAATACCATATCAACACCAGCATTTGGTTGACCAAATAATTTTTCATTATAATAAGTCCTCATTGGCAGATGGACTTTATAATCTCGCCATGCTGATCCTAATTCATCTGGTGTTACCGCTACAGGTGAAAAAGCACTCGCAGGTTTACCTTGAAAAAAACCAAACCCTTTAGCAAGTTCCGATGGAATTAAATAACGTAATGAAACGTCATTTGCTAACATGATTAACAAAATTTGTTTACCTGCATCTTCGACACTGGTTCCCATCTTTACATCATTTGTAATCACCGCTACTTCAGCTTCAAAATCAATTCCCCATTTTGGATCGAAACCAGCAATCTTTTCTCTAGGACTGAAAAAATGATCTGAACCACCTTGATACATAAGCGGATCAACCCAAAAATTTTCAGGTAATGTTTCACCACGTGTTTTACGCATTAATTCAACATGCGTTACATAAGCACTTGCATCTGCCCATTGATAGGCACGAGGTAACGGTGAAAGTACGTTATTAACTTCAAATGGAAAAGAATCGATACGCTTTTCATTTAAGGCATGGTAACGTTCTTCCAAAGAAGTATTTACTTGTGACCAATTATCCAATGCTTCTTGCATAGTTTTAGCTATATCATTTGCATAGGCAAATTGTTTTAACTGTTTGTCTACAACAATTAGTTGTCCATCTCGCGTGTGATTATTGAGCGTTGCTAATTTCATACTAAAGCACTCCGCGTTCTATTTGATCGCGCTCGATTGCTTCAAATAAAGCTTTAAAATTTCCTTCACCGAATCCTTCATTGCCCTTTCGTTGTATTATTTCGAAAAATACTGGGCCCCACATGGTTTGTGTAAATATCTGAAGTAACAAACCACCTTCAGATGTAGGCGTACCATCAAGCAAAATTTTATCTGCTTGTAAACGTTTAAGATCCTCTTTGTGCCAAGGCACACGATCATGAATCATTTTAAAATAAACATCGGGAGTATCAAGAAATTCAACTTCATTATGTTTTAAATTTTCAACTGTTTGGTAAATATCATCTGTACCTAAAGCAACATGTTGTATTCCCTCACCTTTAAAATCTGTGATAAATTCTTCAATTTGAGACTTACTATCAGTTGCTTCATTAATTGGAATACGAATTTTATTACAAGGACTTGTCATCGCACGGCTTACTAACCCTGTCAACTGGCCGTGTATGTCAAAGTGACGGATTTCACGGAAATTAAAAAGATTAATATAAAAATCACACCATTTATTCATTTCACCTTGACGAACGTTATGAGTTAAATGATCGATGTAAGTTAATCCACCTGGTTTACAATTGGATTTCTCATTGAGTGTTTCCGTGAAAAATTGCTCTAAAAATTTATCATCATCTACAAAATAAATTAAACTTCCACCAACACCTTGTATTGCAGGTAAAGTTAATGAAATATTTGATGTACTAGCAATTGCGCCCATCTTGATCGCACGTTCATAAGCATGCTTAGCATCTTTTACTTGAAAACCCATTGCCGAAATAGAATCGCCGTGATTCGTAGAAAAATCATGCGCATGTGTTTTAGGCTCGGCATTCAAAATAAAATTAATTTTATTTTGTCGATATAAAGTTAAATGTTGTGTAGGATGTTTTGCTATTGGCGTAAAACCTAATCGCTTTAATTGTTGATCAACTTTCTCAGGTTGATGTGTGGCTACTTCTAAAAACCCGAATCCTTCAGTTCCCATAGGATTTTCAATTGCCATTTCTCTCTCCTAATTATTATTATTTTTTTTGAGCGAGTGTTAACCCATCCCCTATTGGTAGCATTGATAAATAAATACGATCATCTTTCAATAACTTTAAATTTAATTTACGGAATGATTCGGTAGAAGCGCTATGATCGTCTTTATTAATAACATCTCCACCCCACAATACATTATCAATAAATATAACACCACCAGTACGTAATAATTGCAAACACTTTTCATAATATTGATCATAATTGTTTTTATCAGCATCAATAAATGCATAATCAAATGTATTTTCTTGATTCGTTTCCAACAATTGATCCAATGTTTCAAGTACTGGCGCTAATCTCAAATCAATTTTATGCTCAACACCTGCTTTTTTCCAATACGTTGAAGCCATTTTAGTCCATTCATCATTAATATCACAGGCAATCAATTGAGCCTCATCTGGTAAAGCTAAAGCAACGGCTAAAGCACTATAACCCGTGTAAACACCTATCTCGATTCCTTTTTTTACATGCATTAAGCGAACCATAAACGCCATGAATTGACCTTGTTCAGGTGATATTTGCATCACACTCGTAGGTAATAATGCTGTTTCAATACGTAATTCTTGTAAAACAGGATTCTCTCTGACTGAAATAGCCTGAAGATATTTATATAATTCTTCATTTAGAAAAGTTGTTTTCGAAGACATAAAACTCCTATTAAAAAAAAACCGCTGAGATATTTGCATATTTCAGCGGTGAGGAGATAACTACATGAGGTAATAAAATATATTAGCTACCCATATAGCTAGATGAAGCAGGTGCAGAAGCAGTGCTATTCATCATCGTACCGTTACTTGGAGAAGATGCTGTACTGCTCATGTTATTATTCATGTTGTTCATATTGCTTGGAGATGAAGCAGTTGATGACATCATGTTAGCTGAAGAACCTTGATTCATTGCCATATTTGCATTCGCAGCAGCTTGTTGTTGAGCTGCGTTGTTAGCATTAGCAGCATATCCTGCTGCAGCATTGTTTGCGTTAGCAGCTTGTGCAGCACCAGCATTTTGTGCTTGTTGCATTGAATTATTAGCAGCTGGTTGATTCGCCATTGCTTGATTTTGTTGCTGCGCATCATATGCGTTACCATTGTAAGCATTTTGTTGCATAGCATTGTTAGCATCAGCACTTGGTTGTACTGGCTCAGCTTGTTCCATTGGATTAACTGTGGTGGTGGTTGTACCAGCAGAACTACCTGCAGGCGCACTACCCATATCAGAATTTTTTGCTTGGCAAGCGGCCAAAACTAACGCTAAAGCACCTACCGCGAAAATTGTTTTACGCATCATAATATAATGTCCTTCAAATCATTCAAAATCTAATGTTATTGACCCTTAGAGTTGAACACTCTAAGACCACCCCCTAATTGGTTGCACTAAGAAGATTAACAAATCTTTTTTTAAAACGAAATACCAGGATAAAAATTTTTTTACCTAAAAATTATATTGACTACTATTTGGCTAGATTGAACTACTGCCCTCGTTCTTAAGCAAGTAGGGTGGATTAGGGCCGAAAGGCCAGTAATCCACCAAAGTGTGTAATGGTGGATTACGGCGCTAAAGCGCCTAATCCAACCTATAATTTTATAAATCAATTTAAACTAATTATTTTGCTATAATTATTTCAATACAATTAAAATAAAAAGAGCAAAAAACATGAAAAACCTTGATTATCTAGCTGGGTTTGGTAATTACTTTGAATCAGAAGCACTTCCTGGCACATTACCAAAAGGTCAAAACTCTCCTCAAAAACCTGCTCATGGTTTATATGCTGAACAAATCAGTGGTGCCGCATTTACAATGCCTCGTCACTTGAACGCACATAGTTGGCTCTATCGCTTACTCCCATCAGTCACCCATAAACCTTTCGAAGCATTCAAAAATGATTATTTTCCTTACCAACCCGTATTAACTGGACCAAACCAAAGCCGTTGGGACCCCATGCCCTTACCTACAAAACCAACGAATTTTGTAGAAGGTTTACGCCCTTTTGCCTGTAACGGATGCACGGTACTCAATCAGGGTGGCACAATTTATTTGTATACGTTCAATCAATCGATGAAAAATACTTATTTTTATAATGCCGATGGCGATTTTTTAATTGTTCCTCAAGATGGTGAATTATTATTTCATACTGAATTTGGAAAATTAGCCGTTTCTACTGGCGAAATCATCGTTATTCCTCGTGGCATTAAATTCACCGTTGAATTATTAAGTAAAACTGCGTGTGGTTATATTTGTGAAAATCATGGTGAACATTTTAATTTACCCGAACGTGGTTTAATTGGTGCAAATGGGTTAGCAAATACTCGTGATTTTTTAATTCCTACAGCATGTTATGAAGATAAAAAAGGTTCTTTTAATTTAATTTCAAAATTTAATAATCATTTATGGATTGCTGAAATTGATCATTCACCTTTAGACGTGGTTGCATGGCACGGTACGTATACCCCTTATAAATACGATCTGCGATTGTTTAATACTATCGGTTCGGTGAGTTTTGATCATCCTGATCCTTCTATTTTTACCGTATTAAATTCTGTTTCTGAAATACCGCAAACCAGTAATATCGATTTTGTGATCTTCCCGGAAAGATGGTTGGTTTCTGAATACACGTTCAGACCACCCTATTTTCACCGGAATAAAATGAGTGAATTTATGGGGCTTATTTTCGGTCGTTATGATGCCAAAGAAGAAGGATTTGCACCAGGTGGTGCAAGTTTACATAATTGTATGTCCGCACATGGGCCTGATTTTAATGCCTGGGAAACCGCAACCAATGAAACTTTAAAACCACATAAAGAAAAAGATACTTTAGCATTTATGTTTGAAAGTCGATTTATTTGGCTTTTAACAGAGTTTGCTGATAGTGCGCCCTTCAAACAAGAGTATTACTCAAACTGTTGGCAAGGGTTTATAGTTAATTAGAATTTAAATGGTCTTATAATTGAGTTATACTGCTTATTTTTGTGAAGGATCAAAATGAGCTACTCAGAAGACTTTAGAACAATGGTTTTATCTCATCTAGATGCGGGTGAAACGATAGAAAAAGTAAGTCAATTATTTTCAGTTGGTACTTCTTCAATCAAACGTTGGAAGCGGAATCGTAAAGTGACAGGCAAAGTGATGGGCCAAGGTCGCCCTAAAAATCCGTATAAAATAGGTGATGAGGATTTAAAAAAATATATCAAAGAACATCCAGATGCTTATCTAAATGAAATCGCAGACTATTTTGGTGTAACGAGTCCTGGGGTATTCGCGACACTAAAGCGTTTGAAAATAACTCGAAAAAAAGACCATTTTTTACAAAGAAAGATGTGAAAAAAAACGGTTAGCCTATCTGGATAAGATAGCGAATAAGAATCCAGAAAAAATGATTTATATCGATGAATCAGGTGTTGATACATTTTTAGTAAGAGAATATGCCAGGGATATTCGCGGTGAAGTTGTTTATTGGCAAGATTCTGGTAAACGCTTTGCTCGAGAAAGTTTTATTGCAGGCCTTAAAAACAAGCATTTTATATCACCATTCTGTTATCAAGGTACGATGGACACGAATTTATTTAATTTTTGGCTTGTTAATTTTTTACTGCCTAATATATCTGTAGGTGATGTGATAGTAATGGATAATGGAGCATTTGATAAATCAGAAAAAACTAAAGAAATTATTGAAGAGGCTAGCTGTGAACTTATATTTTTACCTCCATACTCGCCAGATCTTAATCCTATCGAAAAATATTGGGCGAGTTTGAAAGTAAAAATTAAAAACAATATAACGAGATTTAAAACTTTGGCCGAATCTATTGATCAGGCTTTTAAATTGGATCAATTAAATTTTAATTAACTATAAAAGATTTAAAGTCAAAAGACCCCTTTTTGCGAGGTTTCGTCGCTATACTCCGAATAGTTTCTATCTCATTTCCTCTCGACAGGCATTGTTTTTGTTCATTTGATAGGTGGTTGATACATCCATAAATTGGCAATTTAAAAAACCAGAAGATATACCATTTGGACTTTCTCCCAGACACACCAAAATTATTTTATTCCTGTCGCTGCTTATTTTCGAATCAGTGTCTAAGGCACCAGCTAATAAAGAAAAAGAGGAAACAGCGCCAATAGTACCTGTCTTATGACTCTTAATCACCAATTTATCTTCTGGAATTCCTAATTCTACTGCAACTTCTTTGACCATCTTAGGATTTGATTCATGAAGAAGCACATAAGCAACTTTATCTAAACCATCTGATTTCTCAATTGCTGTACTTGCATGTTTAGTAACATTGTTCAAATATGTCTGACGAACTTCTTTCGCTCGCATTCTCATGACTGGTTCTGATTGTTCATCTAAATATTCTTTTACTCGCCATTCATCTGTAGCTAGTTCTTTATGTATATGAGTTATTTCAAGCGCTGGCTGCAGTGTATTTTTTGATAGGATCATAGCGCCTACACTATCACCTAACATAGAAATCCAGAGCCAATCATTAATATTTTTTGTAGTGGCATATTTTCTTTTTCTGTTATGAATATAGGGAATCGTATTATTTTCACAAGTGATAAGTAGATTCTCATTATTCATTAAGAGTTTTTTTGAAAGCTCGATAGCATCTAGAATACCTGCACAGCCTTGCTGAATTATTATTGAGTAAAGACCATTGATACCCAAATTTCGTCTAATAGTACCAAGCGCATGTTCAATAGTAGGTTCTTGTGGGCCACATATATGGATATGATAAGTAATAGGGAAATTATCCTTAACTTCTTGAATAGCTTCTTTGCAAATCTGTTCAAGAGCAGAGTAAATATCTTTATTTCTTGGTTGATAGTGTTCCTTTTCTAAACAAGAAATGCTGTCATTTGTAGCAGCAATACTTTCGATACCAATCATCCTTTGTAAAAAGGTGGGCTTAAATTTTTCGTCAGTACCTGCTGACATTCGTTCAAGAATTTCGATCGTGGGTATTAAACGGCCAAATTGGTTGTTCTTTTCACCAGGAGTTAAAGATTTTACCGATTTAATAAACATTATATTTTCTCCTATCTAACTGAAGCGGCAGAAATTTAGTATAAAATCGCATCGTGCTTGCAAGGGTTGATCATAAATTGACTATTTTTAAGTTGCCCCCATAAGGCTACCGTATCTTTAGTGTAACGTCAAATAGAATGAACAGGTGTATGAAAGTCATAACCTTGGATGACAGAATTTGTTAATATTTTGCAACTATCAAGGAGATTATGATGAATAATAAAGCAAAAAGTGATATTGCGGTCGCCCTAAAAACCCTTATAAAACCTCAATGATCCCCTCAAAAATTGAGGCCAAAATATTTTTGTAACTAGTTGAAAAATATGAAAAAAGGATCATAGTGTGTATTTTTCCTTGAGGAGAATAGAATGCTAAGTCCTTTTGATGTGGAAAGATTGATACAATTAGACACTATTTTTGATGAGATATTTGCAGATAAATTACACAAAAAAAGAAAACAATCATTGGCCTATTGTGCGCTAGGTGTTTTGAGTAGCGAATCACTTTTTCTTCATGAAATAGGCTTAAAACTTTCAAAAGTACGAGGAACGGATAAAAAACATGCGACAAAACAAATCGACCGATTACTGAGTAATCCAGG
>JBFWPS010000073.1:0-8679 GCA_050249855.1 Gammaproteobacteria bacterium | reverse complement strand
AAGATGATAGGGTAGAAGCTCAAAAAGATATCCGTATGATGGAAGAAAGTTTGAGAGCTAGTCGCGAATTGCGTGAAAGACTAGATAGCCAGGAAGCTACTAGAAATAATAGGGAAGAAACTACTAGAAAAATGCCTTCAAGTGCAGGCTCACTTACTCTATTTAAGCCTTCTCAATCACCTGAAATTACTCTCTCTCGTTTAGCAGAACCATATAGTCACGATTATTTTGCTGTTCATTTCGGTTTTTAATAATCAAACATCCTGATATTTATCGCATTTGACCCTAGATCGCCTTCATGACGGGCATACGTCCATATAACGTTTTTATGAACCATTATCAGTCCTGAATTCCTTCGCTATGCTCGCAATGACGAGTGTTTTATGAAGGCATGCACAACAAGCGGCCTTTTGGTGGGCACACGTGCACTTCACATGAACTTGAAATTTTTACTCATCTGCATTGCACGTTTTGCCCACCCTACGAAACAATGAATGCGTTTGTGTTTATAAATGGATGTAGGGTGGGCAAAGCGCGTATTCACCGAGTGTAAATTTAGAAATGATTCATAAAGCGCGTGCCCACCAAGGTGGTGACTATGATTTATTATGGTTTTAGGAGTTTTGTTGATTCAGCATCAAGCGCTGACAATTCACTTTCTGGAAATTCGAGACGGTCTAATAAAGCAGGATCTATCTTTTCAGGCTGAGATGTATGTAGAAAAGATAATCTTTGTTTGTCTCGATTTTTTTGACTTGACTCAGGAGTTGTTGGGGTAACGTTAGAAGTACTAGTAGGTTGTTCGCTTTTAAGAAGCTTATTTAGTGTGCTGCGGGTGATAGTTTTGGTACACAAGGGGCGCACAGTAGCTCTAAACATATGAATTTCCTTTTATTTAGACTCAATGATTCAAGACTGCGCAATGCTAGCATAATTTTGGGGGAGGGTCTAGGATATTATGGTGTGTGCATGTGCAAGGTAGGGTGAATTAGGGCTGCAAGGCACGTTATCCACGATAATGTTATGGTGGATTAGGGGGCGCTAAAGCGCCTAATCCACCCTACTTATCCTCCTTTTTAGCAGCTCGATCTTGCACAAATTGTCTATACAATTCTTTGAGTTCTTCTTCACCTGCAAATTCAATTCTGTCTAATAAATCTTTAGGTAAATCCGCAGGCTTGACTGCTTTAAAAAATTCTTCTTTATTAATTGGTGAGGCAGGTGGTAGGTTTGACACTTTTACAGGTGCACGGTTTTTTTCGCTTAATAAATCATTTAATGTTTCTTGTGTGATCTTAGTCATAATCTTCACCTTTATTTCTTTGGCGAAACTTGCATGCTTCGCTCTTTTAAGAGTTTAAGAATGTCTGATAGTGGGTTTTCAGCATTTTCTGCGATTTTTTTAAATTCAGCACCCTCTAAAATTTCTAACTGATTAGCAGCTATATCAAATCGTGCGTAAGCTTCCTTTCGTAATTCGTCTAATGAAGTAGTTTTAGTATCGAGCGGTACAAAATAAAAAGAACCATGATCTTGACAGTGTGCTAGTAAACTTTCAACAGTTTCCTTCGGATCAATGGATTCGTGTGGTGGTATTGTTATTTCACCTGATTCCGGATCAGTAATGATAGTTTTTTTCGTAACAAATCGATGTAATTGATCGAAATTCACAATGTAAAGATCGGACTTTTTATCAGCAATCGTTGCTATAACCGTTGGTGAGCAAAGTGGATCACCTAACTTACAAGGACTAGTATCGTATATTTCAACACGTATGGGTGATTGAGTCGAACCTGGTAGCGATTCAAATAGACGAAGTGTTTCTTTAGTAGCAGATGATGCTCCAGCAACAAGGAAGTGTGCAGGAACTCTGCGACTGGTTCTTTCAAAGCGTTTTTGTTCTCTATGACGAATGATATCAAGATCAGCTGTTGTTACGAAAATACTGATGGTTCCACCAGGAAAATGAGTTGCATAAGTCAATTTGTCTGGGCTTGGTGTTACTGTTTCGCGTATAGTATCAGTGGCGACACCGGTTCTGCGTTGTCGTATTATTTTTGCTTCAGCAATATCTGTCATCGTTTGAGTCGCATCGATTGTAAGCGCAGTGCGAACTTCTAAATAATCAGGATCGGTTCTTCCAGGTTGATCAATGAAATGTGGCAAATATTCATCTGGAAATATTAATCCTGTGTCTTCAAATCTACGACCACTTGCCTCTAACAAGCCTGCATAATGTTGAATGGCAGTCGATTTACCTGAGGCCGCTCCTCCTGCAAATAAAGCATCCGCTCTATCTTCTAGCCTTCGAATGGTTAATGGTACTAATTTGCGATCTTGAACAGCTTGTGCAAAGCAATCATCGACGATTTCATTAATTGAACGTTCATACTGGATTTTAGTGAGTTTTATTGCAACAATGTCTACAACCATATCATC
This sequence comes from Gammaproteobacteria bacterium, assembly GCA_050249855.1. GTDB lineage: Bacteria > Pseudomonadota > Gammaproteobacteria > JBGSLN01 > JBGSLN01 > JBFWPS01. The sequence goes on along the minus strand of JBFWPS010000073.1, from coordinate 6,240 downwards.
GATAGCAGCTTCGCTGTTAAATTTACTAGGGACATAAGTGCCAGCGCGTGCACGTTCCATGATGAGGTCATGAACTTGTTGTAAATCTTTAGTGATTTCATCGTAAGGCTCTGCACCACTTTTTTTAAATTTTTTCCATATATCCTCAACAGTAGCACGAATATCTTCTTTGTTAGTTAAGAACTGCTTTTTTTTCCGATGTATACGCTCTGCAACTAAGGTATCAGATAAGGCTTGTGCTGCATCATGAGCGTCAGGTGTCATCATTTGGCTACTTGCCATAACTCTGGCATACCAATGTTGAGTGCCAATAAATTCTGGAGTTAAGTCAATGACATTTCTATAAAAACCACGAGATCCCCAAGTCTCATCTCCAATCGCAGCCATCCGTTCTCGTAATTCAGGTAAACTACTATCAGAATGTCTAACAAATGCGAATTGTGAACCCGTTGGCAAAGGATACTTTTCAGGATGACGTAGATAACTAGCTAAAGATAAACCGTAATATTTACCTTTCCCAGTAGGTATGACTTTCTTAAACATGATAAATCCTTGTTATTTTTGTTCATATCATGTTTAGTATAGACTAATTTTGACCTTATTAGAGCGAGATAAAGTCAACAATAGTAAGTGATCAGGCTACTTTAGTATTACATCTCAGAATAATTAGGCCCACCACCGCCTTCTGGTGGTACCCAGTTGATGTTTTGCATAGGGTCTTTGATATCACAGGTCTTACAATGGATACAGTTTTGAGCATTGATTTGAAGATAGGGTTTGTTGTCCTTTTCAGTAATTTCATAAACGCCTGCTGGACAATAGTATTGTTCTGGTGAGTGGTATTTTTCATAGTTAATAGAAATAGCAAGGGAAGGGTCTTTTAATTGTAAATGACAAGTTTGATTTTCCTCATGAAATGTATTTGTCAAGAATACTGAGGATAGGCGATCAAAGGTAATTTGTCCGTCAGGTTTTGGGTATTCAATTGGTTTTGTTATATTCGCAGGCGTTAACGTATTGTAATCTGCATGATTGCGTAATGTCCATGGTGCTCTACCGCGCAAAAGATAAGTATCAAATGCTGCATAGATTAATCCAGGCCATAATCCCCAACGAAAAGCGGGTCGAATGTTTCGTGCTTTATAAAGTTCTGACCAAAGCCAACTTTGTTTTAATGCTTCTGCATAAGTTTTTATTTCTAAGGGAGTATCGGGCGTTTTAGAAGTGAGTGTTTCAAAAATACTTTCAGCCGCAATCATGCCTGATTTCATGGCAGTATGATTGCCTTTAATTTTAGGGACATTTAAAAATCCTGCAGCGTCTCCTACGATTAATCCGCCAGGAAAAGTTAATTTGGGTAATGATTGAAATCCACCTTCTGATAATGCGCGTGCACCATATGCAATACGTTGTCCACCTTCAAGTAGTGGTTTAATGGAAGGATGCAATTTAAAACGTTGCATTTCTTGAAACGGAGAAAGATAAGGATTTCGGTAATCTAATCCTATTACAAATCCAATACTGATTTTATTATTTTCCGAGTGATAAATAAAACTACCACCATAAACATTATTTTCTAGCGGCCATCCGATAGTGTGTGTAACAGTTCCTAAGTGATGTTTTTCAGGTGCAAGTTGCCAAACTTCTTTAATACCAATAGCGTAAGTTTGTGAGTCAACTCCATCTCTTAAATTAAATTTTTCAAATAAAGTTTTGGTGAGAGAGCCTCTACAACCTTCAGCGAAAATGGTTTGTTTAGCATGTAATTCCATTCCAGGTTGATAATTTGCAGTTGGTTTGCCATCTTTACCAATACCCATATCGCCTGTTTGAATGCCAATGACTTGTTGATGATCATCATAAAGTACAGCTGTAGCAGGGATACCAGGATAAATTTCCACTCCTAAGTTTTCAGCATATTGTGCTAAGAACCGGCAGAATAAACCTAAACTAATGATGTAGTTACCCTCATTTTGCATGGTAGGTGGGGTAGGTAGTGGAATACATTTAGTTTCTGTTAGAAATAAAAATTCATCTTCTTTAATCAGTGTTTTAACAGGAGAGTTCAATTCACGCCAATTGGGTATGAGTTCTGTTAGTGCTCTAGGTTCTAATACTGCACCGGATAAAATATGGGCACCAACTTCTGAACCTTTTTCAACGATGCAAACAGATAATTCTTTTTGTGCAGTTTGTGCTAATTGTTTCAAACGAATGGCTGCGGAAAGACCAGCAGGTCCTGCTCCCACAATTACTACATCATAAGTCATCGTGTCTCGTTGTGGCATTGGTTTTCTCCTTACCATAGAACTTAAAAATAGTTGTAGGGCGGGCAAAACGTGCAATTCCGATGAGATTCAATTAAATACATCTTCGCGTGCACGTGTGCCCGCCATAATGCTTGGATTGCTTCGCTACGCTCGCTTGTAACAGTGTTATTTTGTGTAAGTCCTATTCTTATTATCGACAATCATATTGACCTTTATAAATCTTGAGGTCAATATGCGCTTGTGAGTTAACTTGAGGTTCTAAAAATGAAAATTCTAGTTACAGTCAAACGAGTTGTAGATTATCGAGTCAATGTGCGTGTAAAAGCTGATCATTCCGGTGTAGAAACTGCAAACGTTAAAATGTCGATGAATCCATTTGATGAAATTGCAGTTGAAGCAGCACTTAATTTGAAAGAAGCTGGCTTTGCAAGTGAAGTCGTTGTTGTTTCACTTGGCCCAGAGGTTTGTCAGGAAACATTGCGTACTGCATTAGCAATGGGTGCAGACAGAGGAATATTAGTTCGTAGTGAAGAAGAACTACAACCTTTGAGTGTTGCCAAATTACTACAAAGAGTTGTGCAGAAAGAAGAGTCACAATTAGTGATTTTGGGTAAGCAATCGATTGATGGAGATCACAATCAAACTGGCCAAATGCTTGCAGCTTTACTCAATTGGGGACAAGCGACTTTCGCTTCAAAAATTGTGATGGAAGATAAACATTTTATCGTCACACGTGAAGTAGATGATGGTTTAGAAACTTTACGATTAAGTTTACCACTGGTGATTACAACCGATCTTCGTTTGAATGTTCCAAGATATGCTTCATTACCGAATATAATGCAAGCTAAGAAAAAACCTTTAGAAATTATTACACCCGAAGAATTAGACGTTCAAGTGATGCAGTCCGTTAAAACATTAGAAGTATCACCACCGGCAGCTAGAAAAGCAGGCATTAAAGTTGCTAGTGTGTCTGAATTGGTTGCACGTTTGCATGATGAAGCAGGGGTGATTTAGAATTTACACATAAAAGTAAATTACCCCCTTTGAAAAAGGGGGTGGTTTTGTGTTTTTTGCAAAACCGGGGGATTTTTACGGCTGCAAAAAATCCCCCCGCTTCGTAAAAAACACGAAGCGGCCCCCTTTCTAAAAGGGGGCTAACAGCTGTTTATGTGTTGGTCACCTGGGGTGAGGGGGTATAAAAAATATAAGGAGCTCAAATGACACAAAAAACTGGAGGATTGGCAGGGGTTGTTGCAGGTCAAACAGCAATTTGTACAGTAGGCCATGCTGGTGATGATTTACATTATCGTGGTTATTCTATCTATGATCTTGCTGAAAAAGCCCATTTTGAAGAAGTTGCTTATTTGCTTATTCACGGCGAATTACCCAATAAAAAGCAATTAGCAGATTATCAGAAAAAATTATCGAATTTACGAGAGTTACCACAGGCTTTAAAAATAATTTTGCAACAGATTCCTGCAAATGCTCATCCTATGGATGTATTACGCACAGGTTGTTCTGCATTGGGCTCATTAGAACCTGAAACATCAGAACACGATCAATATGAAATAGCGGATCGCTTGCTTGCAGCTTTTCCATCCATGTTATTATATTGGTATCACTATCAAAATTCTGGCAAAGAAATAAATTTGCAAACAAATGAGCCATGGTTAGCCGCGCACTTTCTACATTTATTACATCAAAACAAACCTGGCGATTTAGAACAACGAGTGGTTGATGTATCCTTATCACTCTATGCTGAGCATGAGTTTAATGCATCAACGTTTGCTGCACGTGTAACAGCTGCTACAGGTTCAGATTTTTATTCAGCGATTACTTCTGCCATTGGCACATTGCGTGGTCCTTTACATGGGGGCGCAAATGAGGCTGCAATGGAATTAATTCAAAAATTCAGCTCTCCTGAGGATGCAGAAAAGGGTATACGCACTATGTTGGCTGAAAAGAAATTAATTATGGGATTTGGTCATCGTGTTTATACGGTTTCAGATCCACGTTCTGACGTTATAAAATCTTGGTCAAAGAAATTATCTGATTCGCAAAACGATACCATTTTATTTCCAGTATCAGAAAAAATTGAATCACTTATGCGCTCTGAAAAAAAATTGTTTCCGAATTTAGATTTTTATAGTGCATCTGCCTATCATTTTTGCGGTATTCCTACGCCAATGTTTACACCGATATTTGTTTTTGCACGTATCGCTGGGTGGGCTGCACATGTGATTGAACAGCGAAGTAATAATAAGTTAATTCGTCCATCAGCTGAATATATTGGTCCAGATGTAAGAACTTTTGTTGAATTAGAAAATAGATAAAGACTTGACCCCATAAGGGAGGTATAAAATGTCAAATAATGTAGATAATAATCAGCGTCCTGATTTTGATAAAGAATTAATAAAAATAGCGGATTATGTATTGAATTATCAAGTAACAAGCCAAGAAGCGATGAATACTGCTAGGCTTTGTCTTATGGATACTTTAGGTTGTGGTTTACTCGCCCTACGATATCCTGAATGCACAAAATTACTAGGACCAATTGTTCCAAATACCTTTGTAGAAAATGGTGCGCGTGTTCCTGGTACACAGTTTGAATTAGATCCTGTTCAAGCTGCTTTTAATATTGGCACAATTATTCGTTGGCTCGATTTCAATGATACTTGGTTGGCTGCTGAGTGGGGTCATCCTTCTGATAATTTAGGCGCTATTTTAGCAGTTGCCGATTATTTAAGTCGTGCAAATATGCGAGAAGGAAAAGAACCATTTAAAATGCGTGATGTTCTAGAAGCGATGGTTAAAGCGCATGAAATTCAAGGTGTACTTGCACTGGAAAATAGTTTTAATCGTGTTGGTTTAGATCATGTTATTTTAGTTAAAATTGCATCGATTGCAGTTGTGATGGTTTTATTAGGTGCTAATCGAGAGCAAATACTTAATGCATTATCGCTTGGTTTTGTAGATGGGCAAAGTTTAAGAACTTATCGTCATGCGCCTAATGCTGGTTCAAGAAAATCCTGGGCTGCTGGTGATGCAACGAGTCGTGCTGTGCGACTTTCTTTGATGGCGATGAAAGGGGAGATGGGTTATCCCAGTGCATTGTCGGCACCACGTTGGGGTTTTTATGATGTTTTATTTAAAGGCGAGTCATTTAAATTTCAAAGAGATTTTGGCAGTTATGTGATGGAAAATGTTTTATTTAAAATTTCATATCCAGCTGAATTCCATGCTCAAACAGCAGTTGAATGTGCTATTCAACTACATCCATTTATAAAAGATCGCTTAAATGAAGTTGAAAAAATTGTATTATCAACACATGAATCTGCAATTCGTATTATTAGTAAAACGGGGCCCTTACATAATCCAGCTGATCGTGATCATTGCTTGCAATATATGGTTGCAATCGGATTATTATACGGAAAACTAACTGCAGAAGATTATGAAGATTTGGTAGCAAACGATCCTCGTATTGATCAACTACGTGAAAAAATGCAGGTTGTAGAGGAAGTACAATTTAGCACGGATTATCATGATCCTGAAAAGCGTTCTATTGCAAATGCTATTCAAGTATTTTTTCAAAATGGAGAAGGAACTGAAAAAGTTACAGTTGAATATCCGATTGGTCATCGTCGACGTAGAACGGAAGGTGTTCCAAGATTACTTGAGAAATTCCAATCGAACTTACAAACACGCTATCCAAAACATCAAGCAGATAAAATTTTTGCTTTATGTCAAGATCAAACAAAACTGGAGAATACTTCCGTACATTCGTTTATGGAATTATTAGTTATTTAACAACTTGGGGGTCACGTCTTGAATCGTAGTTTTTTTCACGTTTTTTGGGGTCAGGTCTGTTCAATTTTATCAAATAGAATTTATCTAAAATATATGTTTAGACCTGGCCCCAAAAAACGTGAAAAAAAATACGATTCAAGACGTGTCCCCCAAGATCTTCCCT
>JBFWPS010000072.1:0-8681 GCA_050249855.1 Gammaproteobacteria bacterium | reverse complement strand
TGGCTCATTTGAAGCCTTTTATAAATGGCAGGGTCCATACTATTATTGCGAGGCCCGCGTTGTTTGCGGACCGTGGCAATCCAGTGCTGCATTGAAATAGATACTCAGTTCTGGATTGCTTCACTACGCTCGCTTGTGACAGCTTTTTTTTCGTAAGTCCTACCCTTGTCTTTTTAACTTACAAAAGATATTGTTGTTTATATTGACTGTCAAGAATAAAGGACTTTATATGGAAAAAAATTGGCTAGCAAGCTATCAACAAGGTGTACCACATGAAATTGATTTGAATGCTTATGAGTCAGTTGTAGATTTATTCGAACAAAGTTGTGAAAAATTTCATTCAAGTCCCGCTTTTGAAAATTTTGGCTCTAAACTGTCATTTGCAGAGTTAGATCAAAAATCAAAATATTTTGCTGCTTATTTACAGAATGTATTAGAACTAAAACCAGGTGATCGTATTATTTTAATGTTACCGAATCTTTTGCAATTTCCTGTTGCTTTATTTGGTGCGATGCGTGCTGGTTTAATTGTCGTTTGTGCTAATCCATTATATACACCTGCAGAATTGATCCATGTCGCACATGAAACTAAACCACAAGCCATTGTGGTGTTTGTACATACGGCTTTTGTAGTGGAACAGGCGTTAAAACAAGCATCTTTTCCGAATGTTATTGTCACAGAAATCGGAGATTTATTATCTGAACCTAAAGGTTTTTTGATGAATTTTGCAGTCAAGCATGTTAAAAAAATGGTTCCTAAATATGATTTGCCACAATCAATCGCATTCAAAGAAGTTTTAAAACAAGGGAAGAAACAAAATTTTTCACCTGTTCATTTAACACATGATGATATTGCATTTTTACAATTTACGGGCGGGACAACCGGTGTTTTTAAAGGGGCAGTATTAACACACAGAAATATTTTAGCCAATATGCTTCAAATGTTAGCGTGGGTTAAACCAACTTTAAACGAATATCCAAATCAGACTATTATTACAGCATTACCACTTTATCATATTCTCTCTTTAACAGTGAATTGCTTAGGTTTTATGGCCATAGGCGGTTTGAATTTCTTAATTACAGACCCTAGAAATATTCCTGATTTTATTTCTAGGATTAAAAAAGTTAAATTTACAGCATTTACTGGTGTGAACACTTTGTTTCAAGCTTTGCTGAGAAAACCGGAATTTCAAGAAGTGGATTTTACTCGACTTCGAATTACCATAGGCGGTGGTATGGCCGTTCAAGAAAGAGTTGCAGAAGAATGGCAAAAGGTGACTGGATGTCCGCTTATTGAAGGCTATGGTTTAACAGAAGCATCTCCTGTAGTTTCAGCTAATCCATTAGATATTGATAAATTCAATGGTAGTATTGGTTTACCTCTTCCATCCACTGATGTGAGTGTTCGCAGTGATAATGATGAAGCGCTGCCTTATGGTGAAATTGGAGAGCTATGTGTCAAAGGACCACAAGTCATGCCAGGGTATTGGCAAAACCCAGAAGAAACAGCCAATGTTTTTACGGATGATGGTTGGTTAAAAACCGGGGATATGGTTAAATTGAATGAAAATGGTTATTTGTATCTCATTGATCGTAAAAAAGATGTTATAATCGTCTCAGGTTTTAATGTGTTTCCAAATGAAGTGGAAGCAGTCATTGCTAAAAATCCTAAAGTTTCTGAAGTAGCTGTTATCGGTGTACCAGATGAGCATTCAGGAGAAGCAGTAAAAGCTTTTATAGTTAAAAAGGATAATGATTTAACAAAGGATATGCTTGAACAGTATTGCCAAAAAGAATTGACAATGTATAAAGTACCTAAAGAATTTGAATTTCGTGAAAGTTTACCTAAAACACCCGTTGGTAAAATTCTTCGTCGTGCTTTGAGAGAATAAAATCATGGAAAAAAACCTTACGATATTAGTTGTAGATGATGATACTGAAATACGTGATTTATTAGCTAAATTGATAGAGAAATATGGATTTAAAGTTTATGTTGCTGCAGATGCGGGTCAAATGTGGCATTTCCTTGATGATTTAACAGTTGATATGGTCATTTTAGACGTGATGTTACCAGGCGAAGATGGTTTAAGTCTTTGTCGTAAGTTACGTCAAAAATCGAGTGTGCCTATTATTATGCTTACTGCAGCAGGTGATGAAACAGATACTGTTGTTGGTTTAGAACTTGGTGCAGATGATTATATTGGAAAGCCATTCAATCCACGAGAATTGGTCGCACGTATTAAAGCCGTTTTAAGAAGAACTTCTGATGCTATCCCGCTTCAAATTGATGCAGCTGATGCCAGTGGAAAAATATTAGAATTTAATAAATGGGTTTTAGATACAGCCACACGCCAATTGTTTTCTCCTGATAAAGTGGAAATATTTATTAGCTCTGGTGAATATGAGTTGTTAACTGCATTTTTAGAAAGACCACAACAAATCTTGAGTCGTGAACAATTACTTGAATTAACACAGCATAGAAATGCTGGTCCATTTGATCGTAGTATTGATGTTTCGGTTAGTCGTTTACGACAAAAAATAGAACTAAGCCCTAAAAAGCCAACATTGATTAAAACAGTGCGTGGTGGTGGTTATATGTTTAGTGCTCGCGTTAAAACTCATGCGTAAGATTATTCCAAATAAACGTTCAAATAGTTTTGTTAAAAATTTTTTACGTAGACTTGTTTTAATTCTATTATCATTAATGATTGTTATTCATTTGGTCGTTTTTATATTTTATTCAGAATATAATAAGCGTGCAGAAGCAAAAGTGAACCATCATATTATGGTTCAACAAGTCATTGATTTGATAAATCAAGTAATAAAAACGAATCCATCAAAGCGTTCTTATTTGGTAGATACGATTGATATTCCAAATACTTCACTATCATTGACGGACAGGCCGATAAAAAAAATACATTTTCAATCTAATGCGACAGAAAGCTTATTACAAAAGCAATTAGGTGCGCAAAAAACTGTTTTAGAGTTTTCATATGAGCTTGATGAAAATCAGTGGTTAAATTTAACAGCTCGAATTGTACCAACTTCATGGCGTTTACAATTATTTTTGCTTTTTTTGGAAATTATTATTTTAGGTGCCGTGTTTATTTCAGCTGCTTCCATTAACCGTTTTGCAAAACCTTTAGCTGAATTTCGAATAGCTGCAGAGCGATTAGGGATAGATTTAGATCAACCTCCTTTAACCATTTATGGGCCTGCCTTGGTGCAACAAACTGCAGAGGCAATGAATAAGATGCAAAAACGGATCCGTGATTTAATTCGAGAACGTACCCAAATGTTTGCTGCATTGTCACATGACCTGCGAACACCTATCACGCGTATGAAATTACGTGCTCAATTCATTACAGATGAAGAAGCACAACAAAAAATGCTAGATGATTTAAATGAAATGGAACAAATGATTTCAGAAACTTTATTATTTTTAAAAAATCAGCAAGTACTTGACAAGAAAAGTAAATTTGATTTGAATTCATTGCTCACTACCATTGTGGATGATTTTAAAGATATGGGAGGCGATGTTACTTATCAACAAAGTAAACACAGAACATTACTATTAGGTCGCCCGCTTGCTATCAAAAGAACTTTTATAAATCTTATCGATAATGCTTTAAAATATGGTGGCTCAGCTCAAGTTAAATTAGTACAAAATGATAAATCAGTGATTGTGACGATTGATGATAAAGGTCCTGGTTTACCACCAGATCAATTAGAAAAAGTATTCACGCCATTCTATCGTCTTGAAAATTCTCGCTCACGAAAGACAGGGGGAACAGGGCTTGGACTTGCTGTAGCGAGAGATATTATTCGTGCCCATGATGGTCATATTCAATTATCTTCCCCTGCTGGGGGTGGTTTGCGCGTTTCAGTAGAGTTACCATTAGAGAAGTAACATTTATCTGTTTAATTCAACATTTCCATCTCATGAATCCTCGAAAATGATACTATCGTAAAATAAAAAATTTATTAATAGATGTGGTTGATAGATCGCTTTTAAAGTAATAGAACGGGTCAATTTGATTAAATTTGCAATTGACGTGCTATAACTATGTTTGGCGCTAAATTAAACAAGTATCGCAGTTTTTTTATAAGTTTCGCCATGAAGAAAGGCGGGATCTAGTAATTGTTTTTATCTAACACTTCGGAAGCAAAAAAACGTATCGCATTTTCTAACAACGCTGTTTGATTTTTAGATTCTAATAAAAAGCCACTCCATCTTTCATAAAATAACTGAGACAATTGATACTCAGCAACATAATGATAGGTTATATTATTTTTATTCTTCAATAAATAAGCGGTACACAATTGAATTACTTTGTCGATCAAATCAAATTTATTTGTACGTCATTTTGCGCTTGTTTATAAAGCTTATTACCTAGATATAGGGCGTGTGGTGGACGCATAACAATCCTAACGATTTAAATGACTGTTAATACAGACTAAAATTTTGTTTCTCGAGCGTTTCTTTTTTACCTGCTAACTCGGCCTTCACTTTTTCAAGTGTAGCAACTTTCTTACCAGCAGCAAGATTATTAACAATATTACGTCCTAAAAAATAGCCTGAAACAGTTGTATTAAAAAAAGTAGATGCGAGTAATAACGAGTCAATTGTGTTTACAGCCGTGCTATTTTGTCCATCAATCTCCATCGTCAATATTTTAGTGGCTGCTAATGATGCCGTAAAGGTAGTCACTAATATAGTCAAGATAGTACTTATTTTTTGTCTGCGCCAAAAAGGTAAATGCTGCTTTTCGGCTTCTAAATAAATCATTCTTTCAACTGCTCTCATTCTTTGTTGTTTATCATTCTCTAAAATTTTATGAATTTTAAAATCCATCTTTTTTTGAATTTCTACATCTGAATATTCCAATTTAGTTTGTTCATACCATCGTTCAAAAATCTCCAAATTATCGAGTTGGCTTGAAACATTTTTTGATTGATATTGTTTTTTAAATTCATTCCATGATACATCGAATTTTCCCATGTTTTTCGAATCAGATGCTATAAAACCTTGCAGTTCTTGAGTTTCATAATCTGTTAAACTTGAATGTGTATGGTTGTTTTCATTCAAGTATGCTTTTCTTTTTAATTTACAAAATCGCCTAAAACATTGAAATTCATTATCAATTTTCAACAATTTCTTGACTAAAGAAGTCACATCATGCTCAAATGGTGATTCAACGCTTTCTAGTAGTCGCTTTTGTGCGCTTGATATCATCGCGTGGCGTATTCTTGTATCTTTCCCTCGTTGATAACCAAAACAACAATATAAAAAATTATTGATAAAATCGTAACAATTTACTTTCTCATTAGGCTCAATAATACCTAATTCAATATCCTGTCTCCTATTGTGAAAGTAATTAAACATATTTTAATATCCTCTTAGGTTTAATAAAATTATAAAATTAAGGTAATATAGATTGTACTTGACTTCGTGTATGTTCAGTCATTTTTTCAATCTCTTCTTGTAAACTCTCAACATTAGCTTTAGTAATAGCTAATTCATTTTTTATTTTTACCTTGTTTTCCCCATCATTCAGAAAACGACCATTAACATAAGCAATGGCACTGGCACTTATTATACCAACTAAGGTTGTGTAGAAATTAAATGAGGCTGAGGCTCTTTTTTCATCATTCGCACTGAGTTCATCAATCCCCCATACAATACTTTGCGCTATTATCGCAAGCAATAGTAGTAGGGTTGTAATTGATGTGATTGTTAGGTTAGCTAATTGTCCTTTTGTTTTTCTTGATGATTGAATATGTTCTATATATGCAGATTGTGCTTTTTCTAATTGTCGTTTACGCAATTGCTTTTCATTGAAAACTATCGTTTTAATTTTCATGTTAAAAATGCCTTCAAAAACTTGTTTTAAATCATTTAATTTTTTTTCTTTTTGAAGAAAATGCTTTTTATTATGAAAATAATGTCTGCTTATATACCGCTGTTGCTTCATGTAGGCTCGGTTAGTTCGAATGATATCCCAAACACGCTTGCGAACAATTTCATCGTGGTCAGGAGAAAAAACATTTTTTTTAGCGAATGCTAACACTTCCGTAACATGTTTAAAGGTACTATCTTCATGAAATTCATCTGTTTTTAATTTTGTCAATCTTGTGTAAGAACGAGAACGTGATAGAAATCCATACCTATTTATTTTGCTTCGTTCATGCGCTGGTTTTTCACTTGGCTGATCTAGGGGAAACATTGTATTATCCTTAAAACTCTATACAACTACTTTGAATACATTTAATCACTATTTTATCATTTTGAAAATTTTACACGTTTTTAGCATATTACACAATACTCCAACTTTTTAAAAAAATAAAAACATCAATCATGGAGTCATACTCCTTTCATCCACTAAATCTTCTATTTCTTTAACTGTTTTATCATCTAATTCCCATTCTGACGACATTGAGCTGTTCAAATGTAAGAATCCTATAATAGATTTAAGTTGAGTGATAACTGAATCATCTTTAGCATGTATTGCAATCATGAATATATTTCTAATGAGATTTCTAACATTAATATTTTCGAAATGCCTTAAATAACCTGCAAGTCCTCGAGATGTTTTAAATTCATATAAAATATATATTAAATCTAGCTTAATATTAATCGCTGAAGCTTTCCCAAAAAACCAGTGAAATATGCTGAGCAACTTGTTCTGTAAATCTTCGTTAGATAAATAAACCCATGAAATTTTTTTCATTGCATTGGTCCCGTTTTTTACTAAACCATCAAGTTCGGAATCTGATACACACATTTTAAGAATGGAAAGATTATCAGTTTTTACTAAATCAATTTCGCCAGTAGCACTAAATGGATTTTCAAAAAGTCCAAAGGCTTGACCATTGATAGATAGTTTTTTTGCTTCCCTATCAAAAGTTACAATTGCATTACTCTCCAAAAAACACTTTTCATGTAATTTCAAAAATAAATTAAAAGTTTCATCAGGTGTTGAAAAATATGGATTATACAGCTTTGTATATCGTGCCTTGAATTCAATTGGTTGTAGCAATAACCATGTAAAAGCAATATCTTTGTGAAAGCGAATACAATGGTGAAAAAGACTGTCATTAATTAAGTCAAGTTTATGCGCACAAAGAATCTTTAATACTACCATTTTGTTTTGCTCAGCGAAATATCTTTGGACCTCCGAATCCAGACTGAGATTTTCATATACGTCGAATAAACGATTTATATTTTGTTCGCTTGCTTCCTGTGTAATACATAAAGTTGACAGTATTGATACATATTGTACTCCATTTACATGTGGTAGATCAGGGTCATAATTAAAATAATGAACAGCATGAGTGATTTTACGGCCAATGTTTCGCAAGTCCACAGCTCTATTATATAAAACTAAATATGCTAAGGCTATCTTCGTTCGTCCACGTAATGCGTTAGTGATTATCGTTAATTCATCTTCACTTAAATCAGGGATACAAACCAAGCGACTAATGACATAAGCCTTACAACTATTTCTACTCTCATTATCAGCACTATTATGTAATTTTTCTAAGGCCCTTAATAGATGGTGTTTATTTAGTTCTATTTTTAATTGATTATCCTCGAAGCGTTTACCTATGATATCATGTATAGATTCGTCTAAATGATTATCTAAGAGTAAATCAACTAAGATAGAAAATTGACTTTCTGTTAGCTTACTTCTTGATAGTATAATCGTCCATATCCCTTTACAATTTTCATTTTGTCCCCATTTGATGATTTTTTTATAATCCTCATCGTTTAAATCTAAGCATTTAATTAATGTTCCCAATAAAACGCTTGAAACGTTTGAGGATTTTGCATCTGAATTAAATAGTCTAAAACTATAGTAATCTTTCTTTTTATAAACACATTTATGTGGTTTTTGTAATTCATTTTGATGTATTTGAAAAGCTTTTTCTAGCAATATATTTCTCTGATTAATATCTAAAAGTTTTCGACTTGCTAAATATTCAGCTAATTTTATGCGATCATCGTTGCTAATTGGTGTTGTATTATCACCTAATATGCTGATTAAGTCATCAAACTGTTTTTGGGTTAAGTTACTTCTATCTGCCAAAGAAGTTAATATTGAACCCGTGTATCTGCTTGTGTTGATTTTTACAAAATTCAATAGTATGTCAAAATGAGCTTCAAGCAAGTCTTCTCTTTTTGATAATTCACAAAAAATCCAAGCTACATTATCTAGCTCATTTTTTTCTTGGTGAAGAACATCAACCATGTTCTGTAAAGAATCACCTTTTATATCAACTCTACGAATTAATAATGCGCCTTGTTCTTTAAATTCATAGCTATCCATTGGTAGATGTTTCCATCTATCAATTAATTGATTAACAACACTTGCTTCTAGTAACTTTGATTGTTTAATAATATTTTCATAAACTTGAGATTCACAAGGATCATTACCTTTCAACCACATGGGTCGCTTTAGTAAACATAATATTTGCTCCGTAGATAAATCATTACGGTTTGATAACGTTGTTGCCATGGCTTTAATGACATTTTTTGATAAAGGTTTATTTAGAGTCTGGCCTGATTGTGGTAATAATTCAAATAAATTAGGCATACCAGTTCGACGAAATAAATCCTTTCTGCTAGCTAAACCTTGAATGATATTTTTTCTACCTTCTTTTTTTATTTTGGGATCAAAC
>JBFWPS010000071.1:0-8690 GCA_050249855.1 Gammaproteobacteria bacterium | reverse complement strand
ATACTAATTTTGATAATTGATCTTCAACTAATTTCGCGCCAGATAAAGTCAATTCATGTGATTTTTTTTCTCGTGATAATCCTGCTGCCATATTAGTAATGGCTGAGAATGCACAGACTTTTAAGTCAAATAAACGTGCAGCAATGACTTCAGGCACAGTAGACATGCCTACAGCATCAGCACCTAAGGTTGCAAAAACACGAATTTCTGCCGGTGTTTCGAATTGAGGGCCTAGGACACCGATATAAACACCTTCATGTAGAGTAATTTCGAGTTTTTTAGCAAGCTGTTGTGCTTTGGTACGTAAGTTTAAATCATATGCGTCTTCCATACTGATAAAATAAGGATTTCCATTAGGTGAATTCAATCCAACTAATGGGCTACGACCTTGAAAGTTAATATGATCGGTGATAAGCATAATACTACCGGTAGGCATTTCATTACGTAAGGAACCCGCAGCATTGGTTAATACTAATGTGTGACAGCCTAGTTCTTTAATTAAAGCTATTTGATCGATGATGACTTGATTTTCTATACCTTCATAGTAATGTGCACGACCTTGTAAGCAGATCACGGGTGTTGATCCTATTGTTCCTGCAATTAATTGTCCTTCATGACCTGTCACGGTGCAGATTTTGAATCCCGGTATTTCATTGTAAGGAATAATAATCGGATTGGAGATTCTTTCTGCGAGTCGACCTAGTCCGGAGCCTAATATTATGCCCACTTTGGGAATAAAATTTGAAAGTTTTTGTTGAATTGTTTCTGTCTGAGTTGTCATGGGTAACCTAGCACTATTTTTCGTAAGCTCGATCATTCTGACACAGACGATTTAAAAGAGAAAGCCTGAAAAGAAGGCAGCATTTATGATAGCGGCCGTTTATTTAAGAATTCCTTAATGTATGAATCATATAATGAATTCTTTAAATTTAATATTTAGAGAA
The DNA here is from genome assembly GCA_050249855.1 of Gammaproteobacteria bacterium. Taxonomy (GTDB): domain Bacteria; phylum Pseudomonadota; class Gammaproteobacteria; order JBGSLN01; family JBGSLN01; genus JBFWPS01. The sequence goes on along the minus strand of JBFWPS010000071.1, from coordinate 7,746 downwards.
ATCATGCTATCAGCTAGGCACCCACTGCATTTTTTACGATTCAAACCAGTATTTCCAAATCATGTGGATTTTGAAAAACATGAACGTTATTTGCGTTATAAAACGCATAGTTTTAAAATAAAATTATCAAATGTATTTAATGAACAATCAAAATATCTTAAAGAAGAAAATCAATATATATTTGATACCTTAGCTAAAAAAAATATTTCTGGAGAAGTAACGGCAGAAGAACTTATAGAACAAGAGCTTGCGCAATTTCAAATAGTTTATGCTGAAATGTTAAATCAACATTTTTCAGTAGCAATTCAAAACGCAAACAGAGCGCTTCAATCAGCTTTAAATGAATTTTATAATAGAGTAAATCAAATTAATTTTTTACTTACAATATATGTTTGTGGTCGGAAACTTAATGAAGAAGAAGAGAATACTTTAGGTATTAAAGATACTGGAGATCTTAAGCGTTTTACAAAAGAAGAAAAGTTAGCCGCGTTAAGAAAAATAATGAAGCAATGTGATGATGAAGTTGCTCGATTACATCAAGTAATTGAACAATATGTGTAAAGTAATTCATTGTCAAGTGTTTATTATGATTCGATTGCTTATGTGAAAGAAGAAATTAAAAAGGTAATGGTTATCCTTGAAGATACGATAAAACAATATAATGTATTAATTAAGCAAGAACTTGAACCTACAGAAACCACTTATAGAAAAATCGGTAATGCTGCAAACAGCCAGCTTAACTTAAATCATAGTGCAATGAATAAAGTAGAGAGATGGGAAGAATTAAAACAAAGTAACCTTGCATGTACTGTTGAAGCTGAAACAAATGCCTATGAAAAATTTTTAGAAGGTTATAAAGCAAATTTAACTAAAGCCATAAAAAATAAAGAAATGCCCCAAACGTTGGAGAAAATAAGAGGTTTGTTTTTAAATCAGAGACCCAGTGATCTACAACGTACATTTGAAGATTATATTAATAGAATAACAAATATAGTTAAAGATGTTTATCAAGGTCATATTATATTAAAGATTCATGAACGCTTAAGAATGATAGCTTCGATAAGTAAAGGAATATTGAAAGTGCCAGATGATTCAAAAGAAAGCCCTCTAATTTATCATTTAAAAAACGATGAAAAAATTCAAGCTATCTTACATGATGAATTAAATCAATCAGATCCTAGAATTGTAATCATTAATTTTCTTTTGGATGAAGATCCAGTTGATGAGGCTTTATTAAAAACCTATTTAAATGAACATAGCGTGAAAGCAAAAGTTGCTGGCGCGGGTTATGCAGTACAGCATTTTAGCTTATTTGCAAAATCTAATGCACCTGTACCAAAGTCAGGGGAGTCTATCAGTACAGCTCGTTATAGTATTACTTATCATGCACCAGCATTGGAAGATGAGAAGCATGAATCATTATCTAAAGCGGAACGCGAAAAATTGTTAAAAGAAAAAACGAGACAATTTTTTGTGATAGCGTTTGGATGGCGAAGTTATTTTACGCTTGACTATTTTGGTCAATGCTTCACAATAGCAGAAGACTTTGTTGCACAGTTAAGGCGTTACGATCATTTGTATTTATCAGATATTCCTATTGTGCTTCCTACCATACCTTTTGAAGATACACGCACTTATAGGAAAAAACGGGAATTGTTGATCATATTATATACAGTTCTGACAGCAAATGGTATTCAATGCAGTGGCTTTACGGTAGGTAGGGCCGAAGAAGCGATGTGGATGCAAAAGGCTCAGGCGAAGATAAGCTATAATTATGATCAGGAAGTGTCTAAATATGAGGCAGGTGCGGGTGGTTATTAATAAATCAGAGGAAAATGGTTATGCCAGATTTAAATGATGCAAGAAGAGCGGGTGAAGATTATGTTGAAAATTTTGTCCATGTACGAAGTTCGGAGCTATTTCAGCATCCTTTATTGTTTGAAAATCCATCACTTGCAATCGCTGCATTAGAACATGTTGCCTTACCACGAGCTGTAGCTGAAGTTAATATTTCTAGAACAGAGGGTTTAGAATCAATTGATGCATTACGAAAACAATGGGCTGAATTAGTTGAAGCTCATAAAGTTAGCCCGCCGAAGTCATACATAGAAGCTTTAGATAAAGCGCATACATCCTATTTAGCTGATGGAATGTCAGATGTAGCTTTGTCTGGCCAAGTTGATGAGTTAGTACAAGCAATTCAAGATCAATTATTGCAACCGATTGATGAAAATGAAAAAGGGTATCGTGAATTTATCAAAAAAGCTGCAGAAAGCCAAAGACCCAGTTGTAAGGTGGCATTGGAACAAATGAGAGAATATGATGAAGATAGAAATGGAGTTCCGAAAAAAGTAAAGAAAGATGTCGAAGATAGAAAAGCAGATGCACTAAAAGATTTAGAAAAAGCAACCGCTGAAGCGGCCAGACAAGCTACCAATCAGATGCAGGCATTTTTAAATAAAAAACATGAAACTATTTATCAAGGTGTTTTGAAACATACGAGAGATATGCCTAAGGACCAACGTGATCCGCTTTTTAATCAGGCCAGACTACAACAAGAAGTTTTGACTAGATATTATGAACCTAAAAGTTGGAGAATGATGCTGGGAGTTGGTTCACCACAACCAGTTTCACTCGATGTATTTAATCAGAAAAGAGTTGTGTTTGATAATGGAATTATTAGAGAAAATGACCCTAATGATAGACGAGCTCGATTATTTAAAATTAAGTTGAGTAGGTTGCCTGATAAAGCAGAAAGTCAATTACAAGAGTTGGCGATGATTATGCGCGCAGAAGGTATTACTTTAGATGATGATGTTCGTGCAATGGGCAAAGATAGTGAAAAGATTTTAGGTTTTCTCGCTGCAGAAGGTCTTTATAAACCTGAGATTGAAACAAAAGAAATGCAAGAAGGTATAAAAAAATCAATTCGCCGTGCAGAGCGGGATTTACGAAAAAGTATAGAAATGGACCCTAGGGAAGTTGATGTGGCGCCTACGATTCCTTTAAGAAAGCGTTGAGATTTGATGTTTTACCAAAAAACTTTGTCATTGCGAGGCCGCATTGTTTGCGGGCTTCGCAATGTCAGCAATAAATAAATTGTATTATTAAAAATATGTAAATAACGCTTGCCATTCATAATCATTTTGGTAAAATATAATTTTAAACATCAAGGATGATGATTATGCTTAAACAGGGATACTTTTCTGCTTGTAGATCAGCTTTTGTTGTATTGCTATTAGTTCTTCTAGTTAGTTGTAATAAATCCATTCCTGTTTATTTAATCGCAAATAAAAATCTAAATCCCAATGAAAATCTTGCCGCTTTACCAGTAGAAGTTAAGTTATTTGTTTTAAAAAATGATAAACCATTTCTGAGATCAAGTTTTTATAATTTGTGGCATAACAACTTAAATAGCCTAGGAGATTCTGTTATCACACGAAAAACCATGATTATTCCACCTAAATCAAAACAATTAGTTCATTTAAATCATGATGAGAATGCAAAATATATAGGAGTTGTTGCAATATTTAGGAATATTAATCATGCGCGCTGGAGAGTCATTAAAGCAATTAATCAAGCTGAAAAAATGGGACTTAAAAATATAACAATAGAACTCATCAAAAATAAATTAATAATAAGATAGTGAAAAGGATTTCACAATGCAAGATAAAATAGTATGGGCAGAAGGGATCCTGCTTAGTCAACAGTATATGCAACAATGGGATCATTATCATAAAGATTTGTATCAAATGCTTCTAAAATTTTTGTATCAAAATCAACATGGTGTAATTGAGCTTGATATTGATAGAGAAAGTTTAAAAAACGGTTTGGTTTATATAAACAGCTGTGTAGTCATTTTTAAAGATTTTCAATTGGTGCATTTTGTTCGTAGTGAAACACAGCAATTGATCTGTGAAATGCCCAATACAACAAATGCTAGTTTTTCAGTTTATCTAAGTATTCCGGATAATCAATATATAGCTGAAGTTATAAATTATAATCATCAAAACATATTACCGAGATATAACGTAGACTATCGAAAAACACCTGATTTATATGATAGCGAGAGAATAGCTGAAGTAGGGTTTGCTAAAAACAACTTGATAATAACGATCAATGAAACACCTAAAAATTGCCTTAGTTTGAAGATAGCGGAGATTGTTTGTTCTGAAAATAATGAATTTATGTTAAGTGAGTCTTATATCTCAAGATCATTATATTTAAATAACTCCATAGTGCTTCGTAAATTGATCCTAAATTATTGTCATTTAATCAAAAACAAACTAAAGCAATTAAAGGATGGAAATAAACTAAGGAAAACAAATGAAGCGATAGAGATATTGTTTGAATCTACGTTAGAAGATATTTTGTTCACATTAGATTTATATTTGAAACAAAATTATGTAAAGATTGAAGAGGCCTATGTTTATATCACTAGAAGCATTAATAGGTTAAGTAAAATAAGCGATAATTGTAAAATATTTGTATTTAAAACTTATGATGCAGATAATATTTTTGAAATCTTTGATACAACATATAAAACGTTTAAAAGAATTTTAGATGATTTAAGCACAAGCAAAACAATTTATATCAAGCTTATAAAGCTAGGTGACTCATTATACAAAACAGAAATACTTTCAAATGAATTGATAGAAAATTATGATTTGTATCTTCAAACCAGAGAAGTGAACATGGATGATGATCATAAGCGCCAGATAATAAGTCAAATAAAAGTAGCTTCAAGTAGTGTAATGAACGATTTAGTTAAAAATTCATTGCCTGGGCTGATTATTAAAACGGTAGATAGCAATGCATTTTCTAAATCAAGTTTTAGAACACAGCATTATTCAATTAGTAAACGAGGAGTATATTGGGAGAAAGTAAAAGTTGAAAAAGAAATGATGATTTATTTGCCTATCACACTTGTAAATCTTGATTTTAGCTTATTTGCAATAAAAAATGACTGAAAAGGAAATTCAAAATGTTACAACAATATTGCGAAAACAAATTGTTATCAATTTGCTGCGAGTTTCTTTTGTATGGCGCAAAATTAGAAGATAAAGATAAGATTTCACAAAATGAAATAAAGGAAATGCTGGGCCAAGTAAAACAAAAAGCAGTTTTAGAAAATGTGAATGAAAAAACTATAAATGAGTTGGTCTATGGGTTATGTGTATATATAGATGAAAAAATATTAAAATTTGATAATGAAGTAACGGAGTATTGGAAGAAAAATCCTTTGCAATTACAATATTATCAGGAAAATATAGCAGGAGAGGGTTTTTTTGAAAAGTTGGCTGAATTTAGACAAAATTTACCACAAAAAATTGATTTATTAGAAGTTTATTATTATTGCATCGAATTTGGATTAGTAGGTGTTTATAATGTGCTTGGACTTAAAGCATTAAAAGTTTTAAAAAATGAAATACATGAGCAAATTCTTGCAATTCGGGGGCCGGAAAGAAAATTAAATCCTGATAATCTTCAAAGTGAAGTAAGGTATTTTGAAAGTAAAAGGCTTTATATATTAATATCATGCGGCATTTTTATTTTGCTAATAGTTTATGTGGGATTTTACATAACAATTGAAACACAAGGAAATTCATTTTTGAACACAGTCAAAACATTATTAGAAGCTAATTAAAATTACGAGGTAAAATGCCATGGATGGTATTGCTAGTAAAAATTTTATTTCATTGATTTATAATTGTCAGAAAGATTTTTCTTGCTTTTCGGGGAAAGATTTTTTGTTGATCGATGATAATAATTTTAGGTTAAAGCTGAATGATCATAAGAGCATGATTGTTCAGGCCTTAAGAAACTCAAAAAAGCTTGCATTGATTGTATTTATACCATTAATAAAACTAGTTATTAATTTAACTGATATAATTAAAATAATTGATAATTTAGTCATTGAGATTAATCAGCTTTTTAAGATAGATGTTGCTCTGGACTTTGTGTTTGAAGATTCTGGCTTTAATGCGAGCCAATGTTTTTTATTTAATACAAATGATTTTGAAAAAGCACAAATAATTTTTAAAGAAATTATTTTTAATTTAGATAGAGCACATTTAAGCAAGATTAATATTGCTGAATCATTTTCCGAAAAAATACAGATTTTCGAAGCCAACTTTGAAAACAAAAAAACAATCAGGAAAGTTGAAGATTTATTTTTCGCACTATTGGAGCAGAAAAATATCATTGTAAATAGTTTTTGTATGCTAAGTTCAACTGAAGATGAAGCAAGTAAACAAATAGAAAAAATACTAAATTTAGACAGAGTGTGTCAAGTTTCAATTGATTTTATTAAAACTCAAAAGCTGACCGAAGCAATAAAATGGTATGTATTATTATTGTTTTTTGGTTTTATGATGATTTTGATTTTAATGTCTTATTTACAATTTAAAAAAACGATTGATTTAAAAACTTCGTTGGTTAATGAAAATATAGTTAAAATTTATCATAAAAAAAACGATTATAAAGTAAATAATTTAGTTGGCATTTTTCAAGAAATGCTTCTTTCTGACATGAATTTTAGTTTCGTTTTCCCAAATATTAAATCGTTTTTCGATAAGTATAATAATTTGGTTTTAGGTTCGGCTGCTAATTCACTTTGGCCTAGGATTAGAAATATTTATGAGCATAAAATTGATTATTATCATACATTCTGGGCTCTAAAGCCAGATGAAAGAGAGACAATAAATGGCGCATATTATTCATTATTAGTAAGTGCAAAGATGCTTTACTATAAGTCTTATTATCAAGGAGATATTATAAGATTTATGCTTAATGATTTGTCAATAGCAGGTGATAAGCAATCATCTTTCATATCTAAAGTTTTTCATAATAAAATTGCTTATAGAATAAATCACGAGTTTATTGAGAAAGCGCAACTTGATTTAAACGAAAATCAAGTAATAAAAGATAATTATCATTTGACTGTCTGGTATGCGAATCATTTTTTTAAGAGTTTAAATCTAAATGAAGTTTTAGATAAACACATGAGTAAATACTTCGTCGATAAAGAGGTTCCATTTATATTCACTAAAAAAGCTTATCTTGCTTTCGTTAAACCTTCTTTAAAAGGTAAAAATAATAGTTTTCTTTGGTACAATTGGTTTGAGCAGCCAATAAAAAAAATAAATTATATCGATGTAAATCAATTTCTGAAATTATATAAACATGATTATTTTCAATTTTGGGAGTTGTTTTTAAAATCATTGAAATATAATCATAAAGTTGAATTGAAAACAAATCAAGAAAAAATTATTTATTCTGTAATAAAATCAACGCTATCAGAATTGGTTGCAGTTGAGCCTGAAATGAAGAGTTTTTACAAGCAGTTTGTGCAAACAAGCAATCCTCTTGTTTTATGGCGTAATGATAAAAGCTGGGGTATCTATAAGGCTTGCTTATTAAAACTTAATGATCTATTGCAAGGCGTTAGTAACTTAGATTTTGAAGAAAACAATACCGACAAGCTTGCTAAAAAAATAATATCTGGAGACATTGCAGTTTTTCAACAAATTGTAACAGTTTCAAATAAACTGGCTAAACAATACTTCCCCCATTCTTTAAGTAGTTCAGCACAGCATTTTTTATTGTTGCCAGTTAGGCAAGCTTGGAAAATGATTTTACTTGAAACCACGCATAATCTTGAACTGAAATGGCGACGCTCTGTTTATCCTTACTATGAAACTAAGCTTATGAATAAATGGCCTTATGCAAACATGACATCGAGCA
>JBFWPS010000070.1:0-8965 GCA_050249855.1 Gammaproteobacteria bacterium | reverse complement strand
TGCTACTGATTGATTAAATACGTCCAAACATAATGTAAGATAAATGATATCTTGATCTTTAATAAAACCATCAATCATTTTTTTGCAATATTCTAATTGGTTGATTTGTTCTGCAAAAATCATTTTTACATTTAGTTCGTTTGCTGTTTCAAATAAGCTTTGAGTGTTTGCTAATGGTTGTATACCAATGCATAAATAATCAAATGATTGATTTAATGATTTTCGATGTTCCGCGATTTGACGAAACGGTGTGCCAGAAGTGCCTTTATTTGATGCTAGAAGAGGTCGCAGATCAAAATGCGCGTCAAAGTTAATGATACCTAATCGTTTATTTGGATATGCACTAGCTATTCCTTGATAATGCCCCCATGCTATTTCATGACCGCCGCCAAAAATAATTGGAGAAGAACCATGTTTTAGTAGTTTATCAACAACAGCGCCTAAATTTTTTTGAGCTTCTTCAAGCTTGTCGTTCTCACAAATAAGATTGCCAATATCATGAATGGGTGCTGTAAATTGAATAGGGATTGCAAGTCTTCCCAGCGCTTGTCTTAAATGATCCGGGCCATCTTTTGCACCTTGACGTCCTAAGTTTCTAACAATGCCAGCGTCGCTTGAAAATCCAAGTAGTACAAATGAAGGACTTGATTTAAGCGGTTGCTTACAGTATTGCTCTAATTCAGCGCAAATTACACGTTGAAAAAAACGTTCATTCGGTAGAGAATCAGCACGACCGTTCCAGAGAGTAGGATTTGTAGGGGTTAGTATACTTTTCATTATTATAAACCTATGATGTTGTACCAAGTCTTTCTACTTTAGAAAAACTGATTTTAAAACTCAAATAAGTGTAACTGATTATGATGAATAGAAACAATCAAATTGATTATCTTTGCGTGGACGCACATTTAGCTACTTTTGCAAATGAGCAACCCTATGGTGTGATCCGTGATGGCGCAATTGCTATTTCTGGAGAAGAAATAATTTGGGTGGGGAAACAAAATGATTTACCTAAAGAATTTCGTACAGAAGCGAAACAGATTTATTCAGCTGAAGGCAGATGGATTTTACCTGGATTAATTGATTGCCATACACATTTAATTTATGGAGGCAATCGCGCGCATGAATTTGAGTGGCGTTTAAATGGTAAGACATATGCTGAAATTGCGTTGGCGGGTGGTGGCATATTATCCACCGTTAAAGCGACTAGAGCAGCTAGTGCTACAGAATTGCTTTTACAAAGTGAAAAACGTTTAAAAAATTTAGTTGCAGAAGGTGTTACAACTATCGAAATTAAATCAGGCTATGGTTTAGATTTAGAAACAGAAATTAAATGTTTACAAGTCGCAAAAGAATTAGAAAAGAAATATCCAATCAGTGTTCACACAACTTATCTTGGTGCACATGCATTGTCACCAGAGTTTAAAAGTAAGGATGATTACATAGAATATGTTTGTAATGATGTGTTACCTGAGGTTGCGCGTTTAAAGCTCGCAAATTCAGTAGATGGATTTTGTGAAAAAATTGCTTTTTCAAAAGAGCAAATTGAACGTGTATATCAAGCTGCAAAAGCACTTGGCTTTTCTTTAAAGCTACACGCTGAGCAATTAACAAATGCAGGTGGTGCAAAATTAGCTGCTGAATATCAAGCGCTCTCAGCTGATCATTTAGAATTTGTATCGGAAGATGGTATCAAAGCTATGGCGGAGAATGGAACAGTCGCCGTATTATTACCGGGAGCATTTTATTTTTTAAGAGAAAAACAATTACCGCCTATAGAGTTGATTCAACAATATCAAGTTCCCATTGCAATAGCAACGGATTGTAACCCTGGTACTTCTCCTATATGTTCTTTATTATTGATTGCTAATATGGCTTGTGTGTTATTTCGTTTAACTCCTGAGGTTGCCTTGACGGGGATTACAAAGCATGCGGCAAGTGCTTTAGGGTTACAATCTGAATGTGGAACATTGGAAATTAATAAAAAAGCTGATTTAAGTATATGGGATATAAAAGAACCTTGCGAGCTAGTTTATCAAATAGGGTTAAACAAGCATGTTGCTACTTTTAAAAATGGAAAATTAATTTAAAAAACCAGGGGGAGTTTTACAATGCTTGAATCTTTACGCCATGATTCTTCTCGTTTAATTCGTGCGTCTCGAGGTACAAAATTAACAGCAAAAAATTGGTTAACTGAAGCAGCATTACGAATGCTGATGAATAATCTAGATCCTGAGGTGGCTGAAAAACCTTCTGATTTAATAGTTTATGGTGGTATAGGACGCGCTGCTAGAAATTGGGAATGTTTTGATAAAATCGTTAGTGTTTTGAAAAGATTAAATGAAGATGAAACTTTGTTAATTCAATCAGGTAAGCCAGTGGGCGTCTTTAAAACCCATGTAAATGCGCCAAGAGTTTTATTGGCTAATTCAAACTTAGTCCCTCATTGGGCCACTTGGGAACATTTTAATGAATTAGATAAAAAAGGTTTGATGATGTATGGTCAAATGACTGCAGGTTCTTGGATTTATATTGGATCACAAGGAATTGTACAAGGAACCTATGAAACATTTTGTTCTATGGGTGAGAAACATTATCAAGGTAATTTAAGCGGAAAATGGATTTTAACGGCAGGTTTAGGAGGGATGGGAGGTGCGCAACCACTAGCAGCTAAATTAGCGGGTGCTTGTATGTTAGCTGTGGAGTGTGATCCTTCTCGCATAAAACGAAGATTAGAAACTCGATATTTGGATTGTGAAGCGAATAATTTAGATCACGCGCTTGCATTAATTGATGAATATTGTGCACGTGGTGAAGCAATTACAGTAGGTTTATTAGGGAATGCAGCAGAGATTGTTCCTGAGTTAGTAAAACGTGGTGTTAAGCCACATGCAGTAACCGATCAAACGAGTGCACATGATCCTTTGAACGGTTATTTACCTAAAGGATGGTCATTAGATTACGCAGCAGAAATGAGAATAAAAAATCCTAAAGAAGTTATATATGCTGCAAAAGCATCTATGGCAGAGCATGTAAAAGCAATGTTGGCATTTCATCAACAAGGGATTCCAACTTTTGATTATGGCAACAATATTCGTCAAATGGCTTATGAAACAGGTGTTGAACATGCATTTGACTTTCCAGGTTTTGTCCCTGCTTATATTAGACCTTTGTTTTGTGAAGGGATTGGTCCGTTTCGTTGGGTTGCACTTTCAGGTGATCCAGAAGATATTTATAAAACAGATGCAAAAATCAAAGAACTTGTCCCTGATAATACACACTTACATCGATGGCTAAATTTCGCCAAAACTAAAATACAATTTCAAGGATTGCCGGCGCGTATTTGCTGGTTAGGTTTAGGAGAGCGTGCCCGTGTAGGATTGGCTTTTAATGAAATGGTTGCCAATGGAGAGTTAAAAGCACCTATCGTGATTGGTCGTGATCATCTTGATTCTGGTTCTGTTGCAAGTCCGAATAGAGAAACTGAAAGTATGCTTGATGGTTCAGATGCTGTTTCTGATTGGCCATTATTAAATGCCTTATTAAACTGTGCTAGTGGTGCTACCTGGGTTAGTATTCATCATGGTGGTGGTGTAGGCATGGGATTTGCGCAACATGCAGGGGTTGTCATTGTTGCAGATGGAACACCTGAAGCGGCGAAACGTCTACAAGCAGTTTTAACTAATGACCCTGCCACTGGTGTAATGCGTCATGCGGATGCAGGTTATGAAATTGCTGAAAAGTGTGCGAAAAAATATAAACTTGATTTGCCAATGATAAGTGAATAAATATGATAACAATAACTGCAAGTGGTTCTTTAAATTTCTCACTATTAGAAACATTATATGACAAGCATTTACAATTACAGTTTGATCAAACCGCAAAAGATACGATACAAAAATCTGCAAAGTGGGTGGAAAAAATTATTCAACGAAAAGAACCAATTTATGGAATTAATACGGGTTTTGGAAAATTAGCAAATGTCATTATTTCAAATGATCAATTAAGCCAATTACAGCATAATTTAATTGTTTCACATGCTATAGGGATGGGTGTGCCGCTACCTGCGCCAATAGTTAGGTTAATTACGGCGTTAAAGTTAAATAGTTTGGCTCAAGGCTACTCAGGTACTCGTTTAGAATTAATAGACGCAATCGCTCAATTTCATAATCATGAAATTATACCGATAATTCCCGAGAAAGGATCTGTAGGTGCGTCCGGCGATTTAGCACCATTAGCGCATTTAGTTCTGCCTTTGTTAGGTTATGGCAATTGTATTTATCGAGATAAAGTCATTACGGCTGAAGAGGCATTAAAAATATTAGGGTTACGACCCATGCAACTTGCTCCCAAAGAAGGATTAGCGCTAATTAATGGAACTCAGGTTTCTACAGCGATAGCACTTAGCGCTTTGATACTCACAAAACGAATTTTACATGCAGCAATGCTAGCAGGTTGTTTGTCGTTAGTTGCTGTAGGTGGAGGTACCACATCGTTTGATCCTCGATTACAAAAAATAAGAGGACAAACTAAACAAATCGAAGCCCCTGATTTTTATAGAGAATTGTTAAAAGGTTGTGATTATGAAAAATCAAAATCAAGAGTACAAGATCCCTATTCATTGCGTTGCCAACCACAAGTGATGGGGAGTTGTTGGGCGCATTATGATTTTGTTGCCTCAATTTTAAAAGAAGAAATAAACGGTGTTACTGATAATCCAGTTTTATTTGAAGAAGATGAAGCTATATTAACAGGTGGAAATTTTCATGCAGAACCAATTGCGATGGCTTCTGATGTTTTGGCTTTAGTTTTGGCCGAGATAGGTTCAATGAGTGAAAGACGAATGGCATTTTTAACCGATGCTCAAATGAGTGGGTTGAGTGCATTTTTGATAAATAATCCTGGGCTTAATTCAGGTTTTATGATAGCTCATGTAACCGCTGCTGCATTAGTTAGTGAAAATAAATCACTGGCGCATCCTGCTAGTGTTGATAGTATTCCTACTTCCGCTAATCAAGAAGATCATGTTAGTATGGCAACCTACGCGGCAAGACGTTTGCTGGAGATGGCTGATAATGCAGCAGGTGTTATGGCGCTTGAGTTGATGGCTGCGTGCCAGGCGCTTGATCTTAATAGACCAAAAAAATTATCGCCTGCTTTGCAAAGCGTATATGAATTAATTCGTGGAATTGTACCTTATGTTGAAAATGATTTTTATATGGCAGATGCTTTGGAAAATATAAAAAATTTAATAAAAACGAGGTCTTTAGCTAATGAGTAAAAACATAGTAGTTTATCCAGGAACATTTGATCCGGTAACACGTGGTCATGAAGATTTAGTTGAGCGGGCAGCTAAATTATTTGATAAAGTTATCGTAGCAGTTGCTGAAAATCCTCAAAAATCTCCTTGCTTTTCACATAATGAGCGCATTGAAATAGCAAAAGAAGTTTTTTCAAGTTATTCAAATGTTGAAATTAGAGGATTTGATTCTTTGTTAGTGCATTTTTTAAAGCAATGCAATGCTAGTGTTATTTTAAGAGGTTTGCGTGCTGTTTCTGACTTTGAATTTGAATTTCAATTGGCAGGTATGAATCGTCGTTTAGCACCGGATATTGAAACAATCTTTTTAACCCCCTCAGAACAATATGCTTATATTTCATCAACTATTGTTCGCGAAATTGCAAAGTTAGGCGGCGATGTATCTCAGTTTGTTCATCCAATCGTGGAAAAAAAATTGTCTATAGTTTTCAAATTAAAAACATAAAAAAACCGCTACATTCTCATGTAGCGGTTTCAAAATCGTTCATTAACTAAATGCAAAATTGATCTGTGCACCGAACAGATCTGCATTCCCTCTATAATTAGCCTGAAGTGCGGGTACACCTACTGGTGTAACAAATGATTGGTTAACGGTGGCATCTTTAAAGATGATATGTGCGTAAGATAGATCTAGCGTTGTCTTTTTCGTAACGTTGATATGTGTACCGACAGTGACCCAATAGCGGTCGTTATCAGGTACGCGTGGTTCGCGATGTGTGTTAACCACGGGTGATTGATCCCAAGCAAGACCAGCACGAATGGCGAATTTTTGTGTAGCCTGATAGAGCTGACCAACGGCGACTCTCCAACTATTGTTGTATTGAGTATCAATTGTTTGTGGTGAAAGCCCTTTACCAATGGGATTATTAAAATTCAAAACGATCTTTTTGATGGTGGACCAATTCACGTAAGCTACATCAGCCATGACTTTCCATTTAGAAGTTACGCTTTGTTCAGCACTGAATGCCATGAAATCAGGTAATGTTAGTTTAGTGTTAATACTGCTAGCAGCAAGGCCTGCTTGGTTTGCAATGACGCCATTGAAAAAACTAGGTACTAAACCTATAGGGGTGCTTGAGCCGCTTGGATTATAGGTAACCCTAGAGTGATATCCAAAACCAAATTTAGTATTTGGCGAAGGTTGTACATAAATACCACCGTTCCAACCAAATCCCCAACCATTAACCCTATTTATTAAAGTAACGTCCGTCGTTTGAAGAGGCAAAATGGGTGGAATTAGCGAGGTAAAATTAAACACTTGATCTAATTCTGCGGTTAAATACTGAGCGTCAAAGCCAACACCAATCGCTAATTTATCATTTATTTTATACGAAATACTCGGGTTGATATTGATAACATTTACAGATGAACGGGTTGCAAAGTAGCGAGCAAGAGAAGTGTTATCGTATTCTGTTAAGAGTCCGAAAGGAATTTCAACACCAAGACCGACGGCAACTCTATCATTAACGGGCCGAATCAAATAAAAAGAAGGCACGATAACACTGTGTTCTAAATTATTTCTATCACCCGTGATACCGATACCACGATAATTGGATGCGAATACAGGGAAAAATTGTAAATTCGGACTAACTAAAATGCCTGAAATACCTAATTGGGTTTCACTAAAAAAAGACATCGCCGCAGGATTATAAAACTGTACGCTTGGATCGTCGGCCACAGTGGTGCCCGCGTTTGCTTGACCCATTAAGGCAGCACTTTGTTCGAGCGAAGCAAAATTCGATGCATGTGCAGTTAATAATTTGAATGCGCATGTAAGAACGATGATTATTTTTATAATTTGTTTTTGCATAGACTATCCTTAATGCCTAACGGTTATTTGCGACCACAGAATAATACTATTTATGTGTGTATTAGGCAAGGGAGTGCTAGTTAATGTTAAATTTTCAACTCTGTATTTATTACAACCAACCATGTTCAGTAAAGGAAGTAATTTCACCATGACCAATAATAAAATGATCAAGTAAGAAAACATCAATTTGGTCTAATAAATTTTTTAAATTACGAGTAATTTGCTTGTCTGCTTCACTGGGCATGCTATTTCCAGATGGATGATTATGAGCAAGAATAATTTTTACTGCGTTATGTTTTAATGTTTTTTTGATGAGTTCTCTTGTGTAAACATATGTGTAATTGACTGTTCCATGTGCTATTTCTTCAAAAGCAAGAAAGTGATTTTTACAGTCTAGAAATAAACAGGCGAATACTTCGTGTTGATAATGTTCTAAACGAGCAGAAAAAAATGACTTTATTTCAAGATGATTTTTTAAAATATCATGATGCAAAATTTTTTCAGCATGATAACGACGACTCATTTCAAGTACAGCATGCATTTCAGCATATTTTGTTGAACCTAGACCTGGGATTTCAGAAAATGTTTTACAATCAGCCTCTAAAAATTTTCTTAAACTTCCAAATTTTTTTAAACAACTATGCGCAATTGACAAAGCGGAGTGATTTTTGATTCCCGTTCTAATAAATAAAGCAATTAATTCGGCATCGGATAAATAGGAGGCCCCTTTTATTAATAATTTTTCACGAGGTCTTTCTAGTTTAGGTAAAAATTTAATTGACATCACCTCTCCTTGTGATAATCTAAATGGTAATTTTATACCGTTCTGGGATTTCTTGCAAGAGTTAGAAAAGAAAGATTTATTTTAAAATAAGTCATATTATTATAAAATCACGTCAGAAATCAGTATCAGTAAAGGATATCAGTTTTTTAACCTGAATTTTTCGGAGAAGGTTATGGTTCAATCAGTATTAAAAGGTTTTTGTTATTCATTTCTTTTATTTTCTTTAACCTCTTTTGCTGCTACACAAAGTAAAAATATAGAAATTAATGGTGTGACAACGATCAAGGTTCCACATGGGTTACAAAAAGCTAGAAGTAAAGATGATTTATCTAGTCAACCTTGGAGTACTTATGAAGTTGAGAAAGTAACATTGTCTCCTCAAATGCAAAATTATATTAATACACATGCGATAATTGATAAAAAAACAAATAATTTGCATCTACAAGCATTTGATAATGCAGCAGCAGGAAATTTACCTAAAAAAGTAGATTTAGGCATGAATCATGTTCCTGTTTTTGATCAAGGGCAACATGATACATCCTCTACTTTTGCTGTTACTGCTGCGCTTGATGCAGGTTATGGCCATGGTGATTACATTAGTCAATTATGTAATTTACAATTAGGACAGTATTTACAATTGAAAGATTCTAGTTATGAAAGCGGATGGAATGGATCAAGTAATCAACGTGTTTTAGATCAAATACAAAAATACGGTATTATTTCTACAAGTTATCAAAAAGATGCAGGTTGCGGTGGCCTTCGTGAATATCCCACGAGTAGTTCTAGAATAGGCTATCCAATGAGTGACGATCAATTTCTAAATCACCATGAAGAGATAATGAAAATACTTAGTTTCAAAAAGATTTATGATGTAAATGATAACTTATTCCAAAAACCAGACCCATTACAATTTTTAGTTGATGTTAAATCACAACTTGCACAAGGTCATCGACTAACAATTCAATTCGTAATAGATACTAAAAATGGGTGGTCAGGTGCGCATGGTACCAGAAATTATTGGCACGATACCTGGGTTCTTACCGAAGAAGTTTTA
>JBFWPS010000069.1:0-9042 GCA_050249855.1 Gammaproteobacteria bacterium | reverse complement strand
CATTCTTGATTATTTCGCTCGCGCACGCAATGACAGCTAAAATCCTAAATACAATAGAATTTCCAAAAAAAATATGATAAAAAGCTTTCAATAATAATAACGATAAAGAGCTAATATTGAAACGATCACTCTATCTTTTGAGCTATGCGCTACGTGTCTTAAGCTTTATTTTAATGCTCGGGGTTGTCTTTTTTTTGCTACCTTTCGCGAAACCTTACATTGGTCATTTAACACAATACGCTTATTTGGAAGAACTCTTAGCCTCAGAAAGTAACTTTACTTCCTCAGTTAAACAGCAAATTAATAAAGTTGTTCCCACTACGTTTAAAGGTTATGACGTAACACGCGGTGTTCTTATTTTTATTCTGTTAGTGCTACATGCTAGAGTATCTGGTTTGCAATTTAGAGTGAGTACAAAATTAGAATACTATGAAGAAGAAGATGAATTACAAAAGTTCATAGAAGAAAAAAATATCTCTTCAGAAGTTGATAGTTCAGCGATGCAAACTTTAAGAGGTCGGTTGGATAGCATAAAGAATGCCTCTAAAAAAGATAGAAAAGCACTTGTGCGTGATTTTATGGAGATTAAACAGCAGTTAGATATTATGGGTCGTAATCTTATCTTTTTATCCATTGATATGGTTGGTTCTACGGTATTAAAAACGGGTTCTGATCCCATCAGTGTTGCTTTTTTGTTTGATGAATATAATGCGATGGTTTCGCAAATTCTGAAAGAAAATCAATATTTAAAAATGAGTAGTACACCTGATGGTGTAATGGCTTGTTTTGAGGCGCCAGATAAAGCCATAAACGCAGCACAAACATTAATTAAAACTTTGCCTGAATTTAATGAAAAAATTAAATTTCAAAAGGGAGAAGTTAAGATACGCTGTGGTGCGAATATGGGATTTGTTTATTATGATGAAAATGAACCGCTTGAAAATATCAGTGATCATACCATCGATATAGCAGGACATATGCAAAAATATGCAGAGCCCAATTCTATTTATGCACCTATGCATTTAGTTAATCAATTAGCCAACCCGCAAGGTTTTGAAGATTTACATAAAGAAATCGATGGTTGTAAAGTCTACCGTTGGGAAGTCGAAGTTAAGCAAGCTTCTCAATAGCATCTAACTTTTGAAAACCTTTAGGTAACACTTTACCGCGTTGTCCGCGTTCACCTTTAAAGTTTTGAAGATCCTTAGCGCTTAATGTAAAACGACGACGACCAGAAATAAGCGTAATCGAATCTGATTTATTGATGATTGCAAAACTAATCATCACTTCTTCACGTGTAGATAGTTTTTTGCTTGGAATATTGATTAATTTATTGCCTTTACCTTTAGCTAATTGAGGTAGATCAGATACAGCAAACATGAGCAAATGACCTTGGCTGGTTGCAGCGACGATATAATCTGATTTTAAATCCGTAATCAGTTGAGGTGTTACAACTTTGGCATTTTTAGGTAAAGATAATACGGCTTTTCCAGCACGATTTTTACTGATGAGATCATCAAGTTTACCTACAAAACCATAACCTGCATCAGAGGCTAGTAATACTAATTGTTCTGGTTCACCTGTTAGAACAGAAACAAACTCTGCCCCGTCTGAAGGATTTAAACGGCCTGTTAAAGGTTCACCTTGACCACGTGCTGAGGGTAGTGTGTGTATTGGTAAGCTATAACTACGGCCTGTTGAGTCAACAAAAATCGCTAATTGATTGCTACGACCTTTAGAGGCCATAAAAAATCCATCACCAGCTTTATAATTTAAACTCATAGGATCAATTTCATGACCTTTGGCTGCCCGTATCCACCCTTTTTGTGATAAAACAACCGTCATAGGTTCAGTAGGTACTAATTCTGTTTCGCGAAGTGCTTGTGATTCAGCACGAACAACAATAGGTGAACGTCGTTTATCGCCATAGGTTTCTGCATCAGCCAGTAATTCTTTGCGAATTAAATCATGTAGTTTCTTTTTACTACCTAAAACACCTTCTAAATAATCACGTTCTTTAGCTAAATCTTTTTGTTCACCACGAATTTGCATTTCTTCTAATTTGGCTAAATGACGTAATTTTAAATCTAAAATGGCTTCGGCTTGAATATCCGTCAAATTAAAACGCTTCATTAAAACAGGTTTAGGTTTATCTTCTTTTCGAATAATGGTAATTACTTCATCGATATTAAGATAAGCGATTAATAAACCATCTAATACGTGTAATCTTGCTAAAACTTTATCTAATCGAAATTGTAAACGACGACGAACCGTTGTTTTTCGGTATTCTAACCATTCACCAAGAATAGTTGTAAGATTCTTAACAGCAGGTTTACCGTCTAAACCAATCATATTAATATTAACGCGGTAACTACGTTCTAAATCAGTTGTTGCAAATAAATGTCCCATTAATTCATCCGCATCTACTCGATTTGAGCGAGGAACAATCACTAAACGTGTTGGGTTTTCATGATCGGATTCATCTCTTAAATCAGCAACCATCGGTAATTTTTTTGCAAGCATTTGTGCTGCAATTTGTTCTAATATTTTTGCACCAGAAACTTGGTGTGGTAATGCGGTAATAATAATATCGCCATCTTCTTCTACAAAAGTTGCACGCAAACGAATAGAACCGTAACCGGTTTTGTAAATTTCTAAAATATCATTTTTAGGTGTAATAATTTCCGCGTTCGTTGGATAATCAGGCCCTTTAATATGAATCATTAAGTCATCAACACTAGCAGTAGGATTATCTAGTAAATGAATGCAGGCACTCGTAACTTCACGTAAATTATGAGGTGGAATATCAGTTGCCATACCCACAGCAATACCTGTAGTACCATTTAATAAAATATGCGGCAATCGAGCTGGTAATAGAGAAGGCTCATCTAATGTGCCATCAAAATTAGGGATCCAATCAACGGTTCCTTGTTCTACTTCTGATAATAAAACTTCTGCAAAGCGAGATAAACGTGATTCTGTATATCGCATAGCTGCAAATGATTTAGGATCATCGGGTGAACCCCAGTTTCCTTGTCCATCAATTAAAGGGTAACGATAAGAAAAATCTTGAGCCATTAAAACCATGGCTTCATAGCAAGCTGAATCACCATGCGGATGAAATTTACCAAGTACATCACCCACCGTACGTGCCGATTTTTTATGTTTGGCATTTGCACTTAAACCCAGCTCAGACATGGCATAAATAATTCTTCGTTGAACGGGCTTTAAGCCATCACTGATATGCGGTAGTGCTCTATCTAGAATGACGTACATAGAATAATTTAAATAAGCTTTTTCCGTAAAATCACGAATCGGCTTACTTTCAACGAGATCATTTAAATTTGTATTGGCCATGGATTTCTTAACGTAATTGTGATTATTAATAGAACTCAGAAAAAAACAGCGCTGTCATTGCGAAGCCCGCGTTGTTTGCAGGCTGTGGCAATCCAGTGCTGGATTAAAATAGATTGTCAGTTCTGGATTGCTTCGCTACGCTCGCAATGACAGCGCTGTTTTTTTCTGAGTTTCGGTTAATTTAGAAAATGTAAATTTAACACAAAATAAAATGGGAAGTAGGTTTGAGCCCTGGTATCTCTGTAAGTGGCGTTCTTGGTGATGTTTTAGGCTTCTCAACGAAACTTGAGCTTGCACACCGCATCAACACTCTGAACTCCGATCTGTACTTGTTCGGTTCAAATCTCTTCCCATAAAATTAACTATAGCTGAAGATAGAAAATTTGCAAGTAAGCTTAAAGTTTCGTATAAATCTCTTCATGAAAAACATACAAAATAGAGCAATTATTTTACTCATGGACTCATTTGGTCTAGGTGCTAGTCTGGATGCCGCAAACTATGACTCTCAAAATGCCGATACATTTGGCCATATTGTTGAAGCCTGTGTCGTAGGAAAAGGCAATTTAAGTGGTTTAAGGCAAGGCCCTTTAAAAATTCCTCATTTAACAAAATTAGGTTTAGCTTATGTAGCATTAGCAAGCACAGGAAAAAAGTTGCCTGGTATGGATTATGAGTTACCAGCGAGTGGACTTTATGGTTATGCGGTTGAAAAAAGCCTAGGAAAAGATACACCAAGTGGCCATTGGGAAATAGCGGGTGTGCCTGTGTTATTTGAATGGGGATATTTTCGCGAAACTTTAAATTGTTTTCCTAAAGCTTTAATAAAAGATTTGATAGAACAAGCAAATTTGCCTGGTATTTTAGGTAATTGTCATGCTTCGGGTACAGAAATCATTAAACAATTGGGTGATGAACATATAAAAACAGGCAAACCTATTGTTTATACCTCTGCAGATAGTGTTTTTCAAATTGCAGCGCATGAAGAAACATTTGGATTGAAACCGTTATATGATTTATGTGAAATCGCACGTAAATTAGTAAATGCTTATAATATAGGTCGCGTGATTGCGCGGCCATTTATAGGAAAAAATGGTGATTTTAAACGAACAGGTAATCGAAAAGATTTATCGATTGCACCACCCTCCCCTACTTTATTAGATAGATTAGTATCAGCAGGGGGCGAAGTCATTAGCGTCGGTAAAACAGCAGATATTTTTGCGCATCAGGGAATTACAAAAAAAATAAAAGCCGATGGAAATATGGCATTATTTGATGAAACATTAAAAGCTATCAAAACTTCAAACAAAGGAACTTTAATTTTCACCAATTTTGTCGATTTTGATAGTGTTTATGGTCATCGTCGAGATATTCCTGGATATGCCGCAGCATTAGAAGCATTTGATAAACGATTACCAGAATTATTTGCTACGTTAAAAAAAGGTGATTTAGTTGTTATTACAGCAGATCATGGTTGCGATCCAACATTTAAAGGTTCTGATCACACACGTGAACATATTCCAGTTTTAGCCTTTGGTCCAGATATTCCAGCTCAATTTATTGGTAGACGTGATTCATTTGCAGATATAGGCCAATCAATCGCAAAACATTTAGGATTAGCGCCGCTTGATTATGGGAATTCGTTCATTTAATCTGAATAGGGTTTAGAAAAACACACCGTTGTCATTGCGAGCCTTGGGTTGTTTGCAAGGCGTGGCAATCCAGTACTGAATTGAAATAGTTGTAGGGCGGGCAAAACGTGCAACGCAGATGAGATCATGTTAATAAAACGCTATGCGCACGTGTACCCGCCATAATGCTTCTGGATTGCTTCGCTACGCTCGCAATGACAACGGTATATTTTTCGCAATCCCTACTAAATATAAGGACGCAACATGAGTCTTCAAACAGAACATTTATTAAATTGTATTATGACTTTAGAATCGTCATTGGAACATTTAGATAAAGTATCAAGCGATAGTTTAGATCATAAGGTTTTTCGTAATGCAGCTATAAAAGGCTTTGAGTTAACATTAGAAACCGCTGGAAAACTTTTGAGAAAATCATTAAAGCTTTTTAGTGGAAATCCTCGGGAAATAGATGAGCTTGTTTTTAAAGATGTACTACGTCAAGCGGGCAAACATGGTTTGATTGATTCTGACGGCATAGAACGCTGGTTTAAGTATAGGGATAATCGAAATAGTACAGCGCATGATTATAGTGAAGCATTTGCTGAAGAAACGTTAAAATTATTAAAAGAATTTGTTCAAGATGCTAAATCACTCCAAATAACACTGAAAAATAAATTGGGTTCAAAAAGTGCTTGAGTTAAAATCTAAACATTTAGAAATAATAAAAGAAATTCTTAAAAAATATGTACCTGAAATGACTGTGTTAGCATATGGCAGTCGCGTAACAGGGCAATCACATCCCGGAAGCGATTTAGACTTGGTTGTAATTAATCCTCAAAATATATCATTGCCTTTAAAAAATTTAACCGCTTTGCGAGCAGCTTTTACTGAGAGTAATTTGCCTTTTATTGTAGATGTTCATGACTGGGCAATGATTCCAGAATTATTTCGCAATAATATCAAAAAGAATCATCATTTATTGTTTGGTGAGCAAGTTAAAATCTGATAATAATTTTATAGGAAAAACAAATCATGAGAGAAATTCATTATGTTTTTAGTGGGTTTAACATTTGCAATTTTATCTTTTTTGACATTGCATCCATCATATCAAAAAGGTCTTTTTTTTAAAGTATTTGACTCAATTGCGTTGCTTTTTTTATTTTTAGCTGGAGTTTTATGGATAGTTCAACTAGGGAAATTTTTTTGGATACCCAAAAAACAAGAGAATTTGTCAGCAAGAAAAGTCAAGGTTATAAATTATGTTAACATTAAAATTTTAGGTAATATAAAAGTTGCTTGGCTATGTTTTTTAATAGGAGTTTTTTTTATTATGATTAGTAGAATAATAAGCTTTTATTGCTAGCTTACGATGTGATTTAGTGAGGCTTACTTTGGGCTTCTTTTGCAGCCGTGATCCAACATTCGACAGCATCTTTGCCGTTTTCAACAGCTTACTCAATAGTTTCACCATCTGACATACATCCTGGCAAATCAGGAAATTCAATCAAATAACCTCCACCATCTTCTTTACTTAGATGTCGGATGGTAAATGGATAATCTAAAATGTTTGTTTTCATAAGCTGAAGATAATGTGTCATATTACACATAGTATCGTGTTTAACTTATAAAATAAAAATTTCTAATGATCCCAAGTGACTTGTTCGTATTTTAGTCTAAAATAGAGGATATGTAGTGAAGCAGAAAAACAGCATTGACCAAAAAGAACAAGAAAGGAAAAATAATAATGAACGTCCCTAAAATATTTTCTCATAACATCAGTGAGCCTATGGAGCTTCGAACGTTTGATAAAGGAAAATTAGAGTTAGTTATGCATGAAGGTGCGGTTGTAGGTCGCGCAACGTTTGAGCCAGGTTGGAAATGGTCTGAAAGTATTAAACCCATTGCCGGTAGAAAAAGTTGTGAATGCGCGCATGTTTCTTATGTGTTATCCGGCAGAATGCATGTACAAATGGATGATGGTACATCAGTTGATTACGGTCCTAATGACATTATGATTATTCCGCCAGGCCATGATGCATGGACTATTGGTGATGAAGCTTGTACTGTCATAGATTTTGCAGGAATGGCTAATTATGCAAAAAAATAAGAGCGTTTTTTGTTATTTGCTCTCCGTAAATGTAATAAAAAAATACAAACAGCATTTTTTACTTGCAAACAAAAAAGGTTAGTGTAATATTTTCACAACCAATTCGTTTTATTGACCTGCTTGTGAAAGCAGCGCTGCATTAAAATAATCGTAGGGCAGGCAAAAAGAGCTATGCAGATGAGATTAAATTAAAAGCAACCCCATGTGTACGTGTACCCGCCATAGAGATTTGGATTGCTACACTCGCTTGTGACAACTTTGTTTTTCGTAAATCCTAGTTTACTAACTTAAGAGACTGATATGTTAAACCTTTTTAAAGCATTTTCGCCGCTGTCAGGCTTATCTTTAACTGAAAAACTTCAAAAACTGGAAGGATTACCCTCCTCGCTTTGGCAATTCTTTTTTATTAATTTTGTTGAGCCTGCACTTGATGTGGATGCAGAGGCTGTACGTGCGCAAGCATATTCATATTTCAAATCTCATCCTCAATATCTTTTTAACATTTGCCGAACTGAACGTTTGGGTTTTAGTGAAAAGGACCCCGCTATAGAAATTACCAAAGATTTTGGAGTGGTTTATTACGTAAACTCTGAAGCATCATCCTCTTCAGGCAGTTTTCACTACGTTGAGAATTTTGAGGTGTTTAAATGTCTCTTTTTAAATTCAGTCCGTGATTTTGCTGATAACCATAATATTGCGGGTTGTTCTGCCGATATGCTTGAAATTATAAAGTTTGCGTTTTTGCAAGACATTGATGTTAAACTTCTGAAAACAGAAACCGGATTAAAGAAAACATTATCACTTGAAGAAGAGAGAACGATTTTTTCATCGGGTTTTTGGAATAAACCGGCCATGTTATTATATGAGAAGCAGTACAAGTATTTCCCTGATCAGTTTTTCTTTCCTAAGAATTATGTTTCTTTAATTTCTTTATTATTCAGTAATGGTGTAGCAGATGACTTTGAGTTCATCCGTGATGACTTTTATAGCAATGATGACGTTGATAACAATCAGTTCGCATATTTAGAAATGATTATGTTTGAAATAGAAAATGATTATATAGATGCAGGTTGGAATTGGCGCTGCGAATTAATTGATCAGCTGATGAAGCGGGTGGATCTACCTCAATTTTGGGAGGCGCTCTGTTTTATCCCGCCACCCGAAGCGGGTTCGTTTGCTAATATCCCGACTTTGAAGGCTATAGCCTATCACATGCCACACATGTACGATATAGTAGAAGATCCAATGTCCACTACTGGTAGAATCATCTATTTTAGAGAAGAGATACTAATCAACTATCTAAGGCAGTCAGAACAGATTAACTTGATCCAGTCCGATGCGTTTAAAAATGCGTTGTGCGCGATCCCTCAAAATAATGAATACGATGGTGCAATAAAGAGTTCGGTTTTATTCGATTTAACTTCTCATAAGGGTGGAGTCGAATGGCTTGTGCAATATCTCAGTGATGTAGCCCAGGCAGATTTTATCAAATCTGATGCGTTTAAACGAGCGCTTTGTGCAATCGTTAGGTACAGCGTGCTACGACAAGAATCTGCTTTATCATCACTTGCGGCTAGAGTTAATGGCAGAGCTTGGGTAGAAGAATATGTTGCGGCAAATCCAGAGATAGCCGAGACAGAAGCTTATTCGCTGTGGCGAGGGGCACAACAGCAAACAAACAGTGCTGAAAATCCAACTGTAAATAGTCTTTTACCTTCTTCTATATTGACGTCATCGACCAAGAATTCGCGAAAACACCCCAGAGATGATGAGGATGAAGAACAGGGGCGTGAAACAAGAAAAGCTTGTCAAAGTTTCCGCCCGGTGCGTATTCCAACGCAAAGTTGCAGGTGATTGTAATTCAAGGTTGCAGGCAATTGTAATCGAAAGTTGCAGCCGATTGTGATGAAGGTTGCAGGTTAAAAGAATCGAAGCGTTTGTGACATTGGT
>JBFWPS010000068.1:0-9104 GCA_050249855.1 Gammaproteobacteria bacterium | reverse complement strand
ATTGTCCTTCGCTGTAGGACAATACCTCGGTGACTAGCTCATCGGTTAATGCCGCACAATGGCTCAATGAAATTGCCTGATGCGATTGCAGCCCTAGGATTTTAAGCAGATTCGTTTGTAGTGCGATATCCGGTTTGCCATTGGGTAACACCAACTTGCTAAAATCAGGTTTATATTCTTTCAACGCTTTTAGCTCACGTTTGACTGATTTCAGTTGATAGCTTTGATCGCTTTCGAGTTCTTCAAACGTTGGCAGAAGCCCTAAACTGGCTTCGATGCTCTGATTGCTGGTCATCGACATTTCGGGTGCTTGTGTCGCTAGTTGGTAGCGACCCTTGGTCGTGTTAGCCGCACGAAAGGCATTTTGATGATAATGATGGATCCTCGGAAAAATTTTGCTCAGTAAATCTAATGCTGTTGGTAAAGTGTTACTATGGTTCAATAAGTTTCTTATGTGGATTTGTAAGTAATTAAAATTAATCAGTAATTGCGCGAAAATTCCTGGTCGAACCATAAGATTAGTTGTAAATCGAGTTTCGTTGTTCAGAGCATATAATTGCTTTTGTTCTTCTAGGCTAAATAACTCTTGATGAATTTTATCTTGCTTAGTTAAAGCAGAAAACCAGGCGTTAATTAATTTTTCAGCATTCGGTAGTTCAGTAAAACGTTGCAAAGCTTCTCGTGAAAGTGGTTGTTTTGCTTGAGCTAGAGAAAACAAAACATTTCTCCATTGAATAACTGTTTCTTCCGATTTGCTATTTTTTTTCTTAATGACAGGAATAACAAATTGTTGATCGTTATCGATGCTGGTTAAGCTTGGTTTTCCATTAAATGAGTTTAACACAAAGTTTCTTGGTGCTGCATCGCCACTGCTAATTAATAATGAAAATAAGATGAGGTCGGTGAAACAATCTTGATTTATTGCGTAGTTTGCTTCTTGCTCCAGTCTCTCACTAAGTGTTTCTTTCCCCATGCTTTGTGTTACCAATAATGGATAAGCTGCTTTTGATTTATCAGCAAGCTCGAAGCGTAGTAATAAATTAGCAGGTGTTCCATGTCCTATAACACGTTTACTAAGAATATCAATGGCATAATCCATCAAGGGTCTATCTGGTAAGCATTTGAGATGAATATCTACAGGATTTTGAGTATCATCTAAACAAATGCGTATTACTTTGTGGCGATGAATGACTTTATAGTGATGATTAAATTCTTGCCTTTCATTGTTCCATAGAATGTTTTGAGCTTCTTTTGTGAGCCATCGTTCGAATCTTTTTCCTTGAAAAATCCAAATTAATTTAGCTTCGCTTAATTCCTCGCAAGTAATCGTCATGAGTTGTCGATGGAGTCCTTCATACGAATTTCTTTCTATTCCTCTGAATCCACTGGTATTGGGTACTTGCTCTAGGACTGAGCATAGAGCTGGGTGATGAGAAAAATGTAAATAATATTCCCAACGCCTATCTTCAAGGTGAAGCTTTTGTGAGCATAAGTGGTAGACCTTAACAACCGCGTGTTCTAAGGTAGATGACTGTGACATTTCATCTAACAATGTATCAAGTTTGCTAGGTTCAAGGGGTTTTTGTAGCGTGTCTATAATCGGGTGAAGATTTTTTTCAGTTGATGTTCTGAACTTATCATATTGAAATAATGGCCAAATGATTCGCTGATGATAGACAACAAGCAGCGGAATGTTGTCTACCGGTTTGTCTTCTTGTCGATGACTAGCAAAGTGGCGTAAACAGCGCTGATGATGGACAAATTGCCAAGTTTTGAGAAAACGGGAATAAAAATCGGGATCAAGGATAGATGATAGTTTTTTGAAGGTATCTAAGCGTGACACGGTAATATTTCGTTGTGATAATACAGCAAGCTGGGACCATAATTCTAAGGCTCTTATAAGCTCATCTTTTATATTTATTGGGGGTGAGTTTATAAAAGAGAAAGTCTGTGCATAATGACGGTAATTTGCGTTGATGAATTGATCAAAAATACGAAGATTAGAAAAGTATGCTTGTAGTTTGTTTTGGTAATCATGTAAGAGCTTGCTTTCGATTTGATAACGATAAATCGTAACTGGACGTAATAGTGAAACCAGCTCGTTCGATAAAATAAAACTTCCATCGCTGATGTGCTTATTGAGTGCATGAACGAAACCTTCCGGCGTGTTTAATAAATATCGATCATCAATGCGAGGGTTCGATAAATAACGAAAATCTCCTTCATCTAACCAAAAACCATTGGGTTCGCCAATCGCTTTGATGAGGGTTTGCAGGGCATGAATGAAGGATAAGAAAAAAGTTTCAGTTCGTTGTTCTTCTGTAGAAACTAAAATGGCACAGTCAAAATCAGAGTAGGGTGCCATGCTACCGTAGGCCAGCGAGCCTAATCCTAATAGTTGCCAGTCATGACTCGACTTGTGGCCGAAGAGATAAACCAGTTTAGCGCTTATGGTTTGCAGGAGCGATTGAATGTTATGACTAAATACGGCTTGTTTTTCTATGACATTGTCGCAAGTCAGATTATTTTCAAAGTCAGCTCGATAGTCTTTCAGCTGAGTTCGCCATGCAATTAAGTCGTGTGAAAAAGTTTCCTCTTGTGTCGGCACAATCTTACCAAGAGTATAGTCAGTTAGCCTTTGAATTTGAGTCTCGAAGTTTTTTCTTTGTTCAAAATTTCTGGCTTCTTTAATGCAGTAGTCAAGAAGTTTAAAATAAATTTTTATGGCTAAGTCCCACTGATGGTGTTTTGAAGCAAGATCGGCTACTTTCTGAACCAGAAACGCAGTTTCTCTAAATTGATCTAGCGTCTCTTGTTTTTGGCAGTATCTTGATAATTCATCCTCTGTCCAGTGAAGAAAAGCATTGGTTATTGGATTAATGCCGATTTCATAAATTTCATTAATTTTAGAGAATTGGTTTCTTGTGAGCCAGTAAGAGGCCAGCCAATCCACGCGTTTTAGTCTTTCAATCAATTCATGTATATTAAAAACCATTGAAAAATTTTGTGAGGATTCTTTTATAAGTAATGTCTGTAATCTGGTGTAGACCAGATCATAGAAAGAAGATTGAGTAGCATTTTCCTTGTCTTTGCAATGTTGTCTTGTTATCCATAACGACGAGCTTAAGCAATCAATCGCGCTGTCTATCTTATCATTTGCAACTAATGCCTCTGCATAGTATTGATGTAAGTCGATGATAATCTGGTAAGGAATAGGATTCATTTCTTCAAGTTTGTTTCGTGCTTGCTGAAAAAGATTTGTTAGCTTTAAATCCTCATGAGAAATAATTTTGAAAATGTGAGGTATTTCAGCCATGATTAGAGCGATTTCTTCTAAGCTAAAATCACAAAGGTTGTCAAGTAGAAGAGCGCGAAACATATTGATAGCATATGCATGTTCACTTGTAGAGATCATGGTTTTAATTTTATTTAATGTATCATCTACTAAAATATGTTGTGTGTTTATCATTATGTAAAATCCGAGAAATTTAGAGAATTTTTTAAAGAAGATGATTTTGTACGGTGAGATGATGACTAGTGTTAGGCAGTGATAAACCAATTAAAGTCACATCGTCACCAAGTTGTATGACTTGTGCAGCTTGTAAACTTTCCCATTCTTCTCTAATTTTTTTTTGTTGGCTTTTCAACTCTGCTATCTTGTTGTCATCCCTTGTCGAATCTTTTGAATTTTCCAGTTGATTGAGGCTTTGAATAATTTGATTAAAATTTTCTTGAAATTGAGTTTGCTTTTCCTCAAGACTTATTTTTGCCTCAGTTGCTTCAGCAAGTTTGTTTTGTCGATCGATTTCTAAGCGTCTAATCGCTAGATTGAATAATCGATTATGTAATTGTTCTGTATTTTCTGGATTATTTAGTTCTTTATTAATTGCTTCTGCGTCCAGCAACGTTGATTGGTACTTTGCTCGATTAGGATATTGTCCAGTTTCCTGTTTGGTGGGTAGATAATCATAAATCCCATCAGACATGGCAATTAAATGCATAGTTGGACTGACTATTCGATCAATAAGGCGAATTTCTATATCTTGATATGAAGTTGGAAAATTCGCAGTCGCTTCGCTCTGACTTAATTCAAGCATCTGGACGTGAGCTGGACTCAGTGTGGTAATTTGATGATGGGCAAAATCATATCCAGCAAGTAAACTATCGCCTATGTTAAATCCGACTAAGCGATGCATTCCATTTTCCATTGGAAATGTTCTGACTGCGAGTAATGTTGTGCCTTCACGAAAACCATCAGTTTTAATCTTAATTTCATTTTTTAAGTTTGCAAGTAGATGAGGTATAGATTGTAGGCATTCTTCAGGGGATGTAGTTGTCGCCATCAACCTTAGTGCTTGTTTGCAAGAAAAATAAGCTGTACGTGAAATGGCGCGATCTTGCTTTTCTTCACCGAAGTGTCCACCACAACCATCGCCAAGGGCCAATAAAGCGGCATAAGGGGTTCTTTCATCGTTTAAAAGGTAGGCACTAAATGCAGCATCAAGAACATGCATATTTTGTGTTCCAAGAAGTGTTTCACGATTAGTTAAGAAACTAGTGCCTTGCAGTAATTGTGATCCATTTATGTTTCTTTGCGTCCTAAAAAATCGACTGGTTTCAGTAGGTTGAATAATTTGGCTAGCGCTATTATTGTAAGAGATTGAGTGCCAGTGTATTTTTTCAACTGTTAAGAGTTGATCATTGTGTAATTTGCTTTTCCAACCATTGCAAATACCTGAAATGCTAATTTTAAATTGAGCGATCCTTTGTCCTACGCTATTTTTTTTGTCATTCTGAAGCCCATACATTGCTTTTTTTGCAGCCTGAATGCCAATGTCAATGATTTGAATGTACTCAGCTCTAAGGGCCGGCGCTAGATTTGTAAGTTTATTAACTAGTTCTTTGATAAATGATTGTTTAAACCAAAATGGGGAAGGTGCTTTGCCATTTAAGAGGTAATACTCGACACTATCAATCATTTTCCGACTTTCATCGTTGTTTAACATAACGGAACTCCTTCTCATCAATTAAGCAATTGCTAGGATTAGCCTCATGAGGCAGGATAGCACTAGTTGCCACAAAAATGGAAGCTAAAATCAATTCAATTTATTCAATCGGCAGATAAACAACAGTGAAATTAAGCATTTATGAGATTACAAGAGAAGATATTTTTTAGGAAAAAGATTATGCATTTTAAACGCCTGATTTTAATAAAATCTATCCTACAAAATGCATACTCTTTGAACTTAATTGCTAAATATACCTCAGGTCATAGTACAAAAAAATCAAGAGTAACTTTATTGATTGCGCCAAAAGAACCAACTATTACCATGATTATCATTTTGTGTCACTATCATCGACGGAGATGGGGAATATGGTTGTGGATGATCTAGTTCTTCACTCACGACGCAATCACAATAAACACTTAATATGCGCGCAATCGCCCACAAATCACCTTGTCTATTGACTTTAGACCAATCAACTTTTTGTTTTAAGATTTCAGCTAAGTTTTTAGTTGTAATTTGTGTTGAAGCGTCATAAATATAAGGAGGATTATCAATACGATGTTGAATCATGTTTTCAAATTCTTTAATAGCCGCTTTTACTTCTAGTACATGATGTCTCCAAGTGCCAATTCGGTTTGACCAAGAAACCAATTTAAAAGAACTTAATATAGAATCTTCACCAGTATAGATTTGTAAAAGCGCGATAGCTTTATTATTTTGAGAAGCTTCCGTACTAAGGCTTTGATATAATTGTTCCCATTCTTTGTATTTATGATCGAATTTTTTTTCTTTAGCTTTAAATGGCCACATATTTTTACTCCTTTTTAAGTAGTAAGTTTATTAATAGAACTATCAGGTTTAAAGCAATCAGCTATTACGCAATTACAATGCTCAGCAAGTACCTTAGCTAAAGCATAAAAATCACCGTCTTTATTTAATTGATTCAGATTAATTTTTTGTTTCAACATATCGGCTAAATTCTCCGCAGTAAGATATTGACTTGGTTCTATCCGTACCCCTTTTCTTAATTGATCCTGCTGGATTTTAATTTGAGCTTCAAATTCACTCACTGCCAAAGAAACATCTGAGACATTATGCCGCCATGTCCAACGTCTGTGGAATAAAGCAAAACCAATTACTGAACCTAAAAAGCCTTCTTCACCAGTATACATTTTTAAAAGCCTGATGGCTTTGGCTTTAGGGTCACCTTCAGGCCATTCGTTATGTTTATTTAACCAATATTGATACTTAATATCTGAGTTGGACATTTCTTATATACCATATGAAATTAATATAGTCAGTATTATCTCATAATAATCTTAAAATAGTCTTAAAATTGTATTAAAATAGGCCTTATGCTGGATTACGGCGATAAAGCGCCTAAACCACCTTACAAGTGCTAGATGAAATGCTATATCGATTTACAAACTTATAGTATATTAACTCATCATCATTAATTAAAAGCATTAGGAATATAAAATGATCATAGCCGGGGTAGCTCAAACAAGCCAAACAACCTTTCTCATCATTAATCCTGCCAATGAGCAAGAGATTGCACAAGCTCCACAAGCCTCTAAAGAACAAGTTAATGAAGCTGTTTTGAGTGCAAATGAAGCATTTAAAACTTGGCAAAAAGATGAAAATTATCGTAGAAACTGTCTTAAGATTGCTTTGCAACGGATTGAAAAATATAAAGATAATTTAGCAAATATCCTAACGCAAGAACAGGGCAAACCTTTATCGCAAGCATTAAGTGAAGTAGATGGCCTGATTGAACAGTTTCAGGATGCCATTCATTTTGAAATTCCTGAAACGGTCATACTAGATAAACAAGAAGTACAAATTAAAGTTTTAAGAAAACCATTCGGCGTGGTGGCTATTATTACTCCTTGGAATTTTCCACTTTGGCTTACGGGCAAACTAGCTTTTGCTTTGGTTCTAGGAAATACAGTTGTTCTTAAACCTTCACCTCATACACCATTATCAACCTTATTATTAGGCGAGATTATATGTGATGCTTTCCCAGCTGGTGTGTTAAACGTTATTTCTGGTGATGATGAAGTAGGTGCTTTGCTAACAAAACAAGCATTGGTTAGGCATATAGCCTTCACAGGTTCGGTAGAAACAGGTAAAAAAATTGCTCATGTGGCTGCGGCTGATTTAAAACGCGTTACTTTAGAATTAGGGGGTAATGATCCTGCGATTGTTTTAAAAGATGCCAATCCAAAACTGATTGCTGAGCGAATTTTTTGGGGTGCTTTTAGTAATACAGGTCAAATTTGTACCGCGATTAAACGTTTATATGTACATGAAAGCCTTTATGAAGCGCTGACTGATAAACTTATTGAAATTGCAAAACAAGTTAAAATAGGAGATGGATTAGACCCTACAACTACCATGGGACCTATTAATAATTTAGCGCAATTAACTCGAATAGAAACATTAGTGGCAGATGCGAAACAAAAAGGTGCAGAAATTTTGATTGGTGGTGAACGTTTAAAACAAGCAGGTTATTTTTATCCACCTACCTTAGTCAGTAATATAAAAGAAGGCACAGCTTTAGTTGATGAAGAACAATTTGGCCCAGTATTACCCATCATAACTTTCAAAGATGAGCAAGAAGCGATTGAACGTGCAAATGGAACTCAAATGGGCCTTGGCGCTTCGGTTTGGTCGAGTAATGAAAAACACGCCACCCAAATCGCAAGACAACTAGAATCAGGTATTGCCTGGGTTAATCATGCACTTGATTTACCCGATATAGCACCATTCGGTGGTTGCAAATGGTCCGGCATTGGCCGACAAGGTACCATGTGTTGGTTAGAAACCTTTACAGAACCCCAAAGTTTGTCGGTGTTGAAGTAATCAAAAAATTCCGTTTACCTGAATCGTTTGCTACCTCTTTACACCTAAGGACAAAATCGTTACTATGTCATTCTTATGTGTATGTAAAAATAATGCCCATTTTTCTACCATATATATTATGAATTTAGCTTTACTTTAGGAGAATTTAATCATGGCTGTTGCAAAGTCAAAAAAATCTCGGTCACGTAGAGATATGCGTCGTTCACATGATCACTTTACACCGCATGCAATTTCAATCGATCCTGTTACTGGTGAAAAACATATTCGTCATCATATGACGGCAGATGGTTATTATCGTGGCAAAAAAATTATTGATGTTAAGTCACCAATGGCATTGGATGAAGATAAGGAATAATCAATCTTGGCTGAACGAGTCATAGCAATTGATGCCATGGGGGGAGATTTTGGCTGCTCGGAGACTATACCAGCGGTGCTTAGTGTGCTACCCAATCATCCTGATATCCGATTTATTCTGGTTGGCGATGAAGCAGAAATTAAAAAATTTCTGCCTTCAACGCTTAACCATAGAATATCTATTCAACATGCTTCTGAAACAGTAGCGATGGATGAACCGCCTGCCCAAGCCCTACGTTTCAAAAAAGATTCTTCCATGCGTGTTGCAATCAATTTAGTGAAAGAAGGCATTGCTCATGCATGTGTGAGTGCTGGAAATACTGGTGCACTCATGGTCACGGCACGTTTTGTTTTAAAAACAATTCCTGGTATTGATAGACCAGCTATTTGTGCACCAATGCCTACCTTAACGACTAATAAAACAGTACGTGTTTTAGATTTAGGCGCAAATGTTGATTGCACACCAGAACAATTGTTTCAATTTGCTGTGATGGGTTCTACACTTGCTGCAGCCATGAGTAATATAGAAAAACCAAAAGTAGCACTATTAAATATTGGTGCTGAAGATATTAAAGGCAATGAACAAGTTAAACAAGCTGCTAAATTATTAGAAGCGAGTCAAGATTTAAATTACGTAGGATTTATTGAAGCTGATGAATTACTCACTGGTCACGTCGATGTCATTGTATGTGATGGATTTGCTGGCAATATAGCACTTAAATCCATGGAAGGTTTAGCAAAAATTATTGGTAGTGTTTTGAAAAAAGCATTAAGCAAAAATATATTTACAATGATGTTTTCTATGATTTCCAAACCTATATTAGTTAGTGTTCGAAAGCAGCTTGATCCGGCACGTTATAATTTTGCAAGTTTTATAGT
>JBFWPS010000067.1:0-9231 GCA_050249855.1 Gammaproteobacteria bacterium | reverse complement strand
AATCGAACTTGGCGACCGACTTTATCCATTATTGGTGCAGAAGGGCTACCCCAAGGAGCACAGGCTGGAAATGTTTTAAGGCCCAATACAACGCTCAAGTTATCATTTAGAACACCGCCTAATTGCGAACTTGATATCGCATCTAAACGTTTAAAAACAATATTGGAAGCAGATCCACCTTATGGAGCTAAAATCAATTTTGAGTTGGAGCCCAATGCACCTGGTTGGAATGCACCAGCACTTGCACCTTGGTTAGAAGCAGCTACGAATGAAGCTTCTAATCAGTATTTTGGAAAACCAGCAGCTTATATGGGTGAAGGTGGTTCTATTCCATTTATGGGAATGCTAGGAGAAAAATTTCCAAAAGCACAATTTTTAATTACGGGGGTTTTAGGGCCACACTCAAATGCGCACGGCCCTAATGAATTCTTACACATTGAATATGCAAAAAAGCTAACTGCTTGTATTGCGCATATAGTAAAATCAATGTAATTAAACACACAAAATAAGGTAATCATATGAATAATAATGTTCAAATAATCAAACATCCACTTTTAGAACATAAATTAACTTTACTACGTGATCAAACAACCAATTCTAATTTATTTAGAAATCTTATCTACGAAATCGGTTTGCTAGTGGGATATGAAGCCTGTAAACAACTACAGTTAGTAGACAAAACAGTCACAACACCAACTGGTGAGGCATATCACGGAAAAGTACTCGATCAGCATAGCCCAGTGATTGTTCCTATTTTACGAGCCGGGGCACCTCTTGCAGACGCAATCATTGCTTTAATCCCTGATGCCAAAATCGGCCATATAGGACTTGCGCGCAACGAACAAACTTTAGAATCATCATGCTATCTTTTTAAAATTCCAACGAGCTCAACTAAACGACCATTTATTTTATGCGACCCAATGCTTGCAACAGGCGGTTCTGCAAACCATGCTGTTTCAATACTAAAAGAAAAAGGTATTTCAAATATTCGATTGATTAGTATTTTGGGTGCACCAGAAGGCGTTGAAAACTTCTGTTCTCAGAATCCTGATGTTCCTGTATTTTTAGCAGCACTTGATCGTCAATTGAATGATAAAGGTTATATTTTACCTGGTTTAGGTGATGCCGGTGATCGTGTTTGTGGCACATAACCATCCATAAATGATCAATCTAAGTTTGGATCATAATGGTAAGAATAATATTGTGGTTCCCAACAAAACGCTGGAATTGTTTTACTAAAATCAACTTCTGTGCTCACTTGTGCCAAACCATCTTTTCTTGCTTGCTCTGCAACAGCTATAGCAATTTTGATACTAACATTTCTTGCATCCAATAAACTTGGTAATAATGGTGCTGCAGGGTCGTGTTTAGCAGGAGACTCTTCAACCAATGCTGAACAAGCCGCCCATAACATATCATCGGTTAATAAACGCGAGTGACTGCAAATAACACCTAAACCTATACCAGGAAATACAAAAGCATTATTACTTTGTGCAATTCTTTTTGATTGATTCTGCCATAATACATCGTCGAAAGGACTGCCTGTTGCAATTAGTGCATTACCATTAGTCCACTGATAAAGATCCTTTGGTGTTGCTTCTGCTTTTTCAGTAGGATTTGACAATGGAAAAATCATTGGTCGTTCAGTGTAAGAACACATCATTCGTATAATCTCTTCCGTAAATGCACCTTTTTGTGTAGAACAACCAATTAAAATCGTTGGTTTTGCATTTTTAACAACATCATATAAAGTAATATTATTACTATCTTTTAAATTCCAATTTTCTATGTCTTGATTGGTACGTAAATAAGGTTTTTGAAATGGCATAATTCCATTACAGTTTTCAGTTAATAAGCCTTGCCTATCAATTAAATAAAATTTCTTATATGTTTCCTCTTTTGATAAGCCTAATCTTACCATTGCGTCAGAAATTTGATCTGCAATTCCAACGCCTGCAGTACCTGCGCCAAATATCACAACATCCTGATCGGTTAGATTTGCTTTCACAGCACGAACAGCAGAAATTATAGCGGCTAAAGTTACGACACCTGTTCCTTGCATATCATCATTAAAAGTACATATTTTATCTTTATATCTTAATAAATTTCTTCTTGCATTATCTCTACCAAAATCTTCCCAATGTAAAAAAGCTGTTTTAAATGTGTTAGTTAATGCATGAACAACTTCTCCAATAAACTCATCGTATTTTTCTCCAGACAGTCTTTCATGTCGCCAACCTAGATACATAGGATCATCTAACAAAGCCTTATTATTAGTTCCAACATCTAGTTGAATGGGCAAAACACGGTTAGGATTTATACCGCCGCAAATTACATATAGCATCAATTTAGCGATGGGGATATCCATACCTCCAACTCCTTGATCACCAATACCTAATACACCTTCACCATCAGTCATCACAATTAAATCAATATCAAAGCCTGAAAAATTAGCCAATATTTCAGACAAACGATCGCGCTCAGGATAGCTTAAATATAATCCTCTTGGACGACGAAATTCATGACTGAACTCTTCAACCGCTTCTCCAACAGTCGGCGTATATATAATAGGAAGCATCTCAAGTAAATGTTTACTAACTAACTGATAAAATAAAGTTTGGTTCGTATCATGAATGGTATTTAAATAAATATTTTTTTGTAAATTAGTATTCTTTTTTTGATACTGCATATATAAACGTTCAACTTGCTCTTCTAAGGTTTCAACACGAAGTGGAAGTTTTCCTAATAAACCAAGTTCAATTCGCTCTTGTTCTGTAAATGCAGAGCTTTTATTGATTCTAGGGTTACTCAATACATTAACACCCCTCAAATTTGTATTAACGGCAACAATATTATTGTCCTTATCGGTAACATACTTGAAGTTTTTCATTTTAAACTCTCTTTTTTTATTATGCATTTAGTGATTATAGACAATATTTTGACGATGAATACACCCTTTTGATATAATGTAGAATGGTTAATTCAATTACATAAAAAAAATGCCAACCAAAAACAACACCGCAAACCCTATCTCTAAAGTAATACAATGGTGCATTGGACGCTCGCTTAATCCATTTAGCCCAAATACATTCAAACATATTGCTTTAATCTCTTTCATTGCTTGGATTGGCTTAGGTGCTGACGGTTTATCTTCTTCATGTTACGGGCCTGAAGAATCATTTTTAGCACTGAATGGTCATACACACCTTGCTATTTTTATTGCATTGGCCACAGCTCTCACAGTATTTATCATTTCTTTGGCTTATAACCAAGTGGTTGAATTATTTCCTACAGGTGGTGGTGGATATAAGGTTGCAACGGTTCTTTTAGGAAAACAAGCTGGTTTGATTTCAGGTGCAGCATTGCTTATTGACTACACACTAACCATCGCTATTTCTATTGCGAGTGGAATAGATGCACTATTTAGTTTTTTACCTACATGGCTTATTCCACTAAAAGAACCGACAGAAATTTTTTGTATCATTTTACTTACCTTAATTAATTTACGAGGAATGAAAGAATCTATCCTCTTATTAACCCCGATTTTTTTAGGTTTTGTCATCAGTCATTTTTCTATTATTATTTATGGTATTTTAGCTCACCATAATTCACTACCTGATGTTATACAGCAAACAACTTCTCAAACTTTTAGTTTATCAAAATTAATTGGTCCTGCAGCAGTAGCTGCTTTATTGCTTCACTCCTATTCTTTAGGTAGCGGTACTTATACAGGTCTTGAATCTGTATCTAATAATGTTAATCGTTTGGCTGAACCGAGAATTCGCACAGCAAAACTAACTATGTTGTACATGGCCATTTCGTTAAGCTTAATGGCCTCAGGTATTATTCTCTTGTATTTACTATGGGGTGCAAAACCAGTTGTTGGTCAAACGCTCAATGCTGTCGTCTTCAATAATATTTTAGGCACCAGTTCAACGGGTCACATATTACTAATTATTACTTTATCTTTAGAAGCCGGTATTTTATTTGTTGCTGCTAACACAGGATTTTTAGCAGGACCTGTCGTACTGGCTAATATGGCAATTGATCGTTGGGTACCAAGTCGCTTTAGACATTTATCAAACCGTCTCGTCACTCAAAATGGCATTATTTTGTTTGGTTTGGCTGCTATTGCAATTATTTACTGGACCCACGGCAAAGTTTCAATACTAGTCGTTCTTTATAGTATTAACGTTTTCATTACCTTTTCGCTTTCAATTCTTGGCTTATGTGTTTATTGGATTAAACATCGTGCTCGATCAAAAAATTGGTTTTGGCGCTTTTCATTTTCATTACTTGGTTTTATTATTACTAGTGGTATTCTCATAGCAACTGCTATTTTAAAGTTTGAAGAAGGCGGTTGGATTACACTTGTCTTCACAGGCTTTGTTATTGTTCTTTGTCTATTAATAAAACGTCACTACACTAACACTGAAAAAAAATTAATTGCCATTTCAGATCAGCTTGCTCCACCTATTGACTCTAAACCTAAAAGCATTCCACAAATCAAACCTAATCAACCCACTGCAGCATTCTTTATTAGCCAAAACATTAGTGTTGGAATGCATACTTTACTGTGGGCATTACGTTTGTTTCCAAATCAATTTAAGAATTTTTTATTTATAAGTGGTGGAATAGTTGATGCAGAAAGTTTTCGTGGAGAAGAAGTGCTTGATGAAATGAAAATTAAAGTTGAATCTACACTTAAATATTTTGTTGATTATTGTCATAATAATGGATTATCAGCAAAATCATACGCTGTTTACGGAACTGATATAGTTAATCAATTAGTAGATGAAGCAGATAAGATTAATCTTGAATTCCCTGATACGATCTTTTTTGCAACTAAATTAGTTTTTGAAAATGAAAACTGGATTATTCGAATGCTACATAATGAAACACCAATTGCCTTGCAAAGAGGTTTACACGCTCAAGGAAAGCAATTGGTGATTTTACCAATGAAAATTTAGTGGTTCATCTTTATGAAACCAAGATGAACATCGCACCTTCACCACGTAAAACATTTAACAACATCTGTTTATCTTGTTTTGATGCAGCAACTAATTCAGAAATATTATGTACAGGTTTTAGATTTGGTGAAATAATCACATCACCAGGACGTAATCCAGTTGGTGTTGCACGAAAAGCAGGGCTTTCTTCCGCAATTCCTGTAATTTGTACACCAAGCACAGTTCCATGCAATGCAGTTACTTGACTATAATCACGCATGTTCAAACCAAATAATAATTGATTAGCAACCGCATTCGCTTCTAAGTATTCTTTAGGTGACGCTAGAACAACAGAAGTACTATTTGATTTTCCATTTCGTAGATAGTTAACTTTTACAGTTGTTCCAACACGCTGCAATCCTACGATATTACTAATTTGTGAAGCTTCATGAATTGCTTGATTATCAACAGAAGTAATAATATCACCTGCTTGTATATGTGCTTTTGCTGCAGGAGAATTTGGATTCACTTGTGTTACTACAGCACCAGAAGTTGAATGGATATGAAATGCCTCAGCTAATGGTGGATTTAAAGTTTGAACCATAACACCTAGCAAACCACGGCGTACAGAACCATATTTAATTAATTGTGAAGTAATTGTTTTTGTCATATTAGAAGGAATTGCAAATCCAATACCAATATTTCCACCGCCTGCAGCTAAAATCGCGGTATTAATCCCTATTAATTCACCTCTTAAATTTAAAAGTGCTCCACCAGAATTACCTGGGTTAATAGGTGTATCGGTTTGAATGAAGTTCTCATAACGTTCAATACCTAAATCATTTCTTTGTAAAGCACTGATAATACCTGAAGTAACTGTTTGACTTAAACCAAACGGGCTACCAATCGCAACAACGAAATCACCCACTTGAAGTTTATCAGAATTAGCTAATGGCAATGCTGTTAAATTTTTTGACGGGATCTGCAAAACGGCAATATCTGATAATGGATCAACACCAACTGTTTTGGCATCATATGTTTGACCATCTTTCAATGTTACTTTGATTTGCTTTGCATCCTTAATCACATGTGCATTTGTAACGACATAACCACTTGAAGCATCAATAATAACCCCAGAACCATAAACGATAAATTTTTTGGGATGAGGCGCTTTACTTGGATCTTGATTCATACTTGGACCAGGATCAGGATTAGTGACCCCAAAGCCAGAAATATTCACAACTCCAGGTAACGCTTTTTGAATCATCGGTGCCAAGCTTGGTAATGGCTTTCCATTTACTTCAGCAGGTAAACCAGCTAACCCCAAGACAGGAAATACTAAAATCAGGCATAATAACAATGTACGTTTCATAGTAGAGATTCTCGACAGTTAAAACGTCAATTTTACCTAATTTTTCTACAAAATTGTAGTTGTATTAAAAAGAATATGCTAGTTGTTTTATTTAGAAACAACTGCTTGATTTGCTTTACAGCATTCATCAGCTCTGTGGACAATTTTTTGCACTAATTTAACAAAATCAGAACAAATTGTTTCTAACATTTTTTGTAACCCTGGATCAGTCAACTGCAAATCATCTCTAAAAGCCTTATCAGCAGCTGAAACACATAATTGATCAGGCAACACAATACAACCGATATTTCCTAAGATAGAACGCAGCGTGACTAAACCGCGGATCCCACCTAATTTTCCAGGTGACGCACTCATTAGGCTAACCACTTTACCAATAAAACAATTTAAGTTGGGCTCACCAGCAACAGGGCGTGAAGCCCAGTCAATTGCATTTTTTAATACGGCAGAAATAGAACTATTATATTCAGGAGAGCAAATCAAAAACGCATGATGCGATTTTAATATTTCACGAAATTTCATTGCATTTTCTGGAATACCTTTTTCAGCTTCCAAGTCACCATCATAAAGTGGCATTGGTAAATCATGCAAATCAAGATACGTCACTTCTACTTGATGAGTTTTTAATTTCGCTTCAGCTACTTTAGCTAATTGCTTATTGAATGAACCTTTTCTTGTACTGCCTGCGAAAACTAAATATTTTAAAGTAATTGTCATTGTTGTTCTCCTTAATCAAATTCACATTTATCGTTTGTACAAGCGTATTCACTAATTAAATCTGTTTCATCTTCACGTTCAAAAGAAAATAATTCTGAAAAATCTAAATTTTCAAATTGTTTAATTAATTTATTATAAGCTTTTTCATCTATTTTTTCATAAGGTGCCAGTTGATAAACGTGTTTAGATCTAGGTAAAAATGAAAGACCACCTACATAATCCCAGTTATCATAAACCCAATTTGCAACTTTTAACCATTCTTCTTCACCAACATAAATCGTGACTGAAGGATTATGCTCTGTATAGTTAATTTTAACAAGCTTCCAATATTCTAATTGTTCAATTGCAGTGAGTTGATCTTTAAATACGGCATCTTCAGGGCTTTTGACTGGAAAATCTAATACATAAACACTGGCATTTTTTTCTGTTTGTCCAACTTCTAAGTGATAAGGAATACCTTGCTTTTTAAGTAACTTAAATAAACTATCATTTGCTGAAATACGAATGCGACGAATATAAAAACGTGAAAAACGTGGATGCATACCTGGGGCACAATCAACCAATTGTGAAACCGTACCAGAAGGTTTAATGCAAGTTATAGCTGTAGCTGGATTGATTTCAAATCGCTTTGCATATACCTGATTAACCACAATCGCTTCTGCCTTTAATTTTTCTAAAATAGTTTTTTGACGTACAGCATCGCAATCCCATTGACCTGAAATAGAAACACCTAACAAGGCTTCTTGTTTACAATTTTCTTTCCATTCAGATGAAAGGTAGGGGAAACTAGTCAGTGTAGCCTGATATGTGCCAATAATTGCCGCAATGCGAATTTTTTTTAATAATTTTTCTTCTGTATCGTCGGTTCTTGCTATAATTTCGGTTAAATTACAAAATTGTTTGGATTGTAAGATAATTTCACCGCATGGATTGGCACCAATAAGACCATTATCAATGTTACCGTTTATTAATCCTTTCGATTTAAAAAGTTTTTTACGTCGATCTGGTAAAGTTTTAATTAATCCACTCAAATTAAAAATACCTCTTTCACCAGAACCACTCGTCATCAATGCAAACCATTCTTGCATAAAAATTTCTAGAGAAGGTTTTTCAGTATAGACTGCTGAGATATTAGCAATACTTCTTTGTGGTTCAGTCTCATAGAATCTCCCTTGTTTAGCTTGACGCATGCTTACATCATTTAAGTCCGATAGAGAAATCATTGCGCTTCGCCTAACACCACCAGAAACGACAACTTCACCTATTTTACATAAAATATCGTGCACATTAATATTCGTTAATTTCTTTCCTTGACGTTTTAGTACCAAATTTTTTGTAAAATTAAGCAAAGTTTTTAAAGGTTCAGGACCAGCACTTCTACCACCAAATGTTTTTAATCTTGCTCCAGCAGGTCTTAAAAGAGAGAAATCAAATTCGATATCGTTTCCAGAATACCAAGTATTTAATCCAGTCACTAAAGCATCGCACCAACCTTCTTTTGTATCTTCCACCAGAAAAAAAGGCAATTTTGTGCCTGTTTGAAATTGAATAATAGGCAATTGTTCTATGTTATGGCTACAGACAGAAAAACCAACACCTGTTCCACACATACAGATATACATCACTTCTCCAAAGTCCTTAAGGCTTGTAGGAGCTATGTAAGAACAATTATAAACACATACATTGGTTTGCTTGGCTGCTTTCCCAGAAAATTGCAGCAAACGCATGGAAGGCATAACTTCTTGATTTAAAATCGCTTCATAAACTTCTTGATATTCATTCTCATTTAGCTTATTTACAAGCTTTTCACGCATATAATCCATGTATCGTGAAACCGTTTCATCCCAGGTTTCTCTGCGTTTTTCATCATCTAACCAGCGTGCATAAGATCGTAAATAAACGAATTCAGCAAGTATATTACGAAAATAGACCTGATTTTTAGCTTCGTTTTTATTATTTTCGATTTTCATGGCTTTTATACATTTAATTGATTATGGATATAATTATAGTTGCGAATTTGAAAAATGGAAAATAGTGTCTATACTAAATGTACCATTAGGTAGGGTTAAGGATAATTTGGCAATATCCACGTATTTTGAGGTATTTTCAAGGAAATCTACCTAAT
This sequence comes from Gammaproteobacteria bacterium, assembly GCA_050249855.1. GTDB lineage: Bacteria > Pseudomonadota > Gammaproteobacteria > JBGSLN01 > JBGSLN01 > JBFWPS01. Next base: position 71 of record JBFWPS010000067.1, on the reverse strand, counting down.
CGAAGATAGGAGATAAACGATGAAAACTAAACAAAATAAAAGAACAACAACACGTCGTTCTAAAAAACTTG
>JBFWPS010000066.1:0-9280 GCA_050249855.1 Gammaproteobacteria bacterium | reverse complement strand
GGATAATTTGGCAATATCCACGTATTTTGAGGTATTTTCAAGGAAATCTACCTAATCGAAGATAGGAGATAAACGATGAAAACTAAACAAAATAAAAGAACAACAACACGTCGTTCTAAAAAACTTGGGCTAAAATCAAGAAGAAAAGTTGGATAAGATACATTTTAATAAAATAATAATAATTGCTTTTAAGACATTAAAGGCCTTCCAAAGAGGCCTTTTTTTATGTATGAAAATGGCGTCAGGTCGTAAAAAAAGTGATAATTCAAGACGTGACCCCATTTCTGTTAAACAGGATTGTCTAATTCAACGTAATGATGGACTAAACCAAATTCTTTGGAGAGATAATTTCCTAATGCTTGAACACCATAGCGTTCGGTTGCATGATGGCCTGCTGCATAGAAATGAATATTGGATTCTCTTGCGATATAAACACTGCGTTCTGAAATTTCGCCGGTAATATAAGCATCACAATTTAATTGAATAACTTCAGATAAATAATCTTGAGCGGCACCCGTGCACCAAGCAACATTTTTAATTTCTTTTTTATTTGCTGCAATATGTAAAGGTTCTCTTTTTAAACGCTGTGCAATTCGCCTTGAAAAATCAGTAGGTGAAATAGGTTCTGATAAAACGCCATAACATAATAAATTATTAACACCGCCAACAGATAATCTTTTTTCTAAAACAATACTTAAATTTTCAGCAAGTAATGTATTATTGCCAAATTCAGGGTGTACATCCAAAGGTAAGTGATAAGCCAAAAGATTGATGTCATTTTCTAATAATAATTTTAATCGCTTTTGCTTAATTCTAACGATACAAGGGTCTTCATTTTTCCAAAAATAACCGTGATGCACTAAAATCGCATCAGCTTTTAATTCAATAGCTTTTGTTAGTAATTCTTCACAAGCGGTTACACCAGTTACTAAAGTTGAGATAGAAGATTTTCCAGAAACCTGCAATCCATTCGGACAATAATCTGCAATAAGCTCTGGTTTTAATAATTGATTGATAAATTTTAGTAATTCATTACGTGATATCATTTTTTATCTTTTACTCGACGAATATGTGCATTTAATGCCGTTAACTTTTCTTCAATTTTTTCATAGCCACGATCAAGATGATAAACGCGATCAATGATCGTTTCCCCTGAGGCATTAAGCCCTGCTAAAATTAAACTAGCTGAAGCACGTAAATCAGTTGCCATCACCGGCGCACCTTTTAGTTGTGGAACCCCTGTACAAATCGCTGTATTGCCAGATAATTTAATATCCGCCCCCATACGCAATAATTCAGGCACATGCATGAAACGATTTTCCCAGATAGTTTCAGTAATCGTTCCCGTACCTTCTGCAACACAATTAAGCGACATAAATTGTGCTTGCATATCAGTAGGAAATGCTGGATAAGGTGCGGTTTTAATATTAACTGCTTTAGGTTGGTTACCACGCATATTTAAATTAATCCAGTTATCACCCACGCTAATATCTGCATTAGCTTCTTCAAGTTTCACTAAAACTGCTTCTAACAATGAAGCATCTATGCCATGTAGTGTTACATTTCCACGTGTGATAGCAGCACCAACTAAAAATGTTCCTGCTTCTATACGATCGGGCAAAACCTGATAAGAACCACCGTGTAATTTCTTAACACCTTCTATAACTATTGTATCTGAACCTGCACCTTTGATTTTAGCACCAAACGTATTTAAAAAATTAGCTAAATCCACTATTTCTGGCTCACGTGCAGCATTTTTTATTGTTGTAGTGCCGTCAGCTAATACTGCTGCCATCATTAAATTTTCTGTACCAGTGACCGTAACTGTTTCTAAAACAATGTTTGCTCCGCTTAAACGATTTTTCACTTCAGCCTTGATATAACCATTATCAATATTAATATCAGCGCCCATCGCAGTTAAACCTTGTAAGTGTAAATTAATAGGTCTTGCACCGATAGCACAACCGCCTGGCAAAGAAACTTCCGCTTTCTTATAACGTGCTAATAATGGACCTAATACTAAAATAGAAGCGCGCATCTTTTTTACTAAATCATAAGGCGCGTGACATGAAGTAATATCGTTAGAATTAATTCGAATGATGGATGCTTCATCGGTATTAAAGCGCATACCCATGTTTTCCAATAGTGCTGTCATTGTTTTGACATCTTGTAGCTCTGGAACATTGGAGATTAAGATTGGTTCTTCAGTTAATAATGACGCAGCTAAAATGGGTAAAACAGCATTTTTAGCGCCAGAAATAGTTATTTCTCCTGTTAGTGGTACTCCACCTTTGACGATTAATTTATCCATGTTATTAAAAAGCCCTTCTAGTGATTCTAACCCCCTCACCTCAACCTTCTCCCCCAACAAGTTGGAGCAGAGGAAGACAAGCGGATTAAATATTAAAAAATTCCTGAACCCCACTCAACTCAGCAATACTCTGTAATTTTTGAGGTACATTATTAAAATCTAATTGAATATTTTTCTTCTTTGCATTGTGTTTCCAAGTAATGAGCAATGCCAAACCTGATGTATCAACCGCAGCGATTCCAGCTAAATCAACCGTAATTGCTGTTTGACTAGATAAAACATCATGAAATTGTTTTTCCATTTTTTCAATATTATGAAAAACTAAATCGCCTTTAAGAATGAGGTGATTATCATTTTGTAAATTAAAGTTTATTGACATTTTTTAGTCCTTTGATGGGCGATAGCAGCCTGGTGGGCACGCGCTTCTTAAATCATTTGTAAATTTAAATACAATGCATACGCGCTTTGCCCACCCTACATAAATTAAAGTCGTCATTGCGAGACCCGCGTTGTTTGCGGGTCGTGGCAATCCAGAGCTGAGTTAATATAGATATTCAGTTCTGGATTGCTTCGCTACGCTCGCAATGACAACTTACGATGCATACGCACTTTGCTCACCCTACTATACTTTTGCGTTATGCTGTTTCAACGTTTCAATCAGTTTTGCAATACCACCTTGAGCTAATTGGCTTGTAAACTGTGAATTAAAACTTTGTATCATACTAATACCATCTACACTAAAATCACGAACTTTCCAGTGCCCACCTTGATTAACTAAATTATAAGTTACTGTAACAGGTGGTCTTTGTGATGAAATTATTTTACTTTGTACTGTAATATTATTCTGTGCAGCTAACTGACCACGCAACGGTAAAAATTCAACTTTTTGATCTTTAAAGTGTGAAAAAGCAGCTGCATATGTTTTTACAATTAAAGTACGAAATTGATTTACAAATTCTGTACGTTGTGTAGGTGTAGCGCTCTTCCATGCAGCACGACCCAAGGCAGCTTGTGCCATACCCTGCTGATCCGCGAGTGGTAACAAATATTGAGTTACAATATTACTTGCAATTTTAGGGTTTGTGGCTAATTGATTTTGATTTGATTTAAGTTCAGCAACAATCTTATTGGCGGTCGCTTGAAGCTCTGGCACGGGTGATGATGCAGCGAAGCTTAAGGTACTAAATACACAAAGTATTAAAAATAAAAATTTTCTCATTGTTTTCCTCCTTCATTATTACCATTTACTTTAAATAACAACTGTCCTATCAAATCTTCTAAAATTAAAGCTGAATGAGTTTCATCAATTTTACCACCTTCTTTCAGATATACATTCTGAAAGCCCGGTGTAATACTAATATAATTTGAACCTAATAAACCTTCAGTTAATATTTTTGCTGATGAATCGACGGGAATATCGTTATATTTTAATTTAATTCGCATAGTAATATCCGCACGATAAGTATCAGGATCCAACCTAATTGATTCAATTTGACCGATACGAACACCAGAAATAGTTACAGGGGCACGAACTTTTAAATCACCAATATTATCAAACGTAGCTGTAATATTATAAGTTTTATCAGACATTACTGTACTCAAACCGCTTACATTCAACGCTAATATAATCAATGAAATGATACCAGTTAAAATAAATAAACCTACAAAAAACTCTAGCTTTCTAGGGTGCATCACCAACCTCCCAACATAACCGCTGTTAAAACAAAATCTAATCCCAGCACAGCAAGCGAAGAAAACACAACGGTACGCGTAGTTGCTTCACTAATACCAGCCGCATTCGGTGTCGCATCATAACCTTCAAATACTGCAATCCATGTTACTACGAAACCAAACACCAGGCTTTTTATCAAGCCGCCTATTATATCTGGGCGAAATTCTACATTAGCACGCATATTACTCCAAAACGTACCACTATCAACACCTAACCAATCAACCCCGACTAAATAACCACCCCAAATAGCAATCACACAAAAAATGGTTGCTAGAATCGGCATAGAAATAACACCTGCCCAAAAGCGTGGGGCAATAATTCTACGTAAGGGGTCAATCGCCATCATTTCCATGCTAGATAATTGATCGGTTGCTTTCATTAAACCAATCTCTGCTGTTAAAGCAGAACCCGCTCGTCCTGCAAATAATAAAGCTGTCACAACAGGGCCAAGCTCACGAACCACACTTAATGCGATCATTTGTCCCAGTGCTCCTGTTGCACCAAATTTATTTAATGTATTAAATCCTTGTAAAGCCACTACCATTCCAATAAATAATCCGGACATCACAATAATGACAAAAGATAACGCACCAACAAAATAAATTTGTTCAATCGTTAAAGTAAAACCTTTTTGAAATTTTGGTTTTCTAAGAATGGTTTTAGATAAAAAAATACTTGACCGTCCCAAGCTTTCACAAAAATTCAAGCTTGAACGCCCAAGTAATCTGATAGTTTCAATCATCTGTTAATAAATCCTCATACAAATCACAAGCTGGATAATTAAATGGAACAACACCGTCAGGTAATCCTTGCATAAATTGTTTGACCGCAGGTGTTTCATCTTTACAAAGCTGCTCGGAAGTACCGCTGCCAATTAATTTACCTTCAGAAATAACATAAATATAATCTGCAATACTTACAACTTCTTGCACGTCATGAGAAACGATAATAGTTGTCATTCCTAGAACACGATTAACACAATGAATTAATCGAACAATAACACCCATAGATATAGGATCTAAACCTGTAAATGGTTCATCATACATAATTAATTTAGGATCAAGGGCGATAGCACGCGCAAGTGCTACTCGCCTTGCCATACCACCAGAAAGTTCTGAAGTTGCTAAATGCCTTGCACCACGTAAACCAACTATCTGCAGTTTGAGTAGTACTAAAGTTCGAATTAAGCTTTCAGAAAATTGGCTATGTTCACGTAATGGGAAAGCAACATTATCAAAAACATTTAGATTAGTAAAAAGAGCACCACTTTGAAAAAGCAAACTCATTTCACGACGCATTTTATACAAATGATGACTAGAAAGTTTATGTATATTAGTATCATTAACTGTAATCATCCCTTTCGTTGGCTTTAATTGCCCGCCTATTAAACGCAACAGAGTTGATTTACCTGCACCACTTGGCCCCATGATTGCAACAATTTTTCCTCTTGGAATTACGATATCGATACCATTAAAAATACTATGGTCATTATAAGCAAAGTGTAAGTTATCAATAACTACATGTGAGTGATTTGTATTATTCATAAAATTAAAACTTAGCGTCCCTTCTTAGGAGAGGAAGAAGGTGTAGTACTTGTTCCTGAACTCGAACGAGATTTAGAAAATGCATTATTAGTAAAAACTCTTGTTGTTGCAGAAGCACCTTCATGAAAAGTATGTGGCCCTGTTATAACCCCTGTTTGTTGTCCACCACTTTTAGCTTTAACGGATGCTTCTCTCGTTTGTGCAATACTATGTATAGGGCTTCCAAAGGGATTTGTACTTTTGTGACCGTAATTACCGCCGGAACCACTTTTACCTGATGTTGTTTGTTTTGTTTTGCGAGCATCGCCTTTACCGGCAGCAGTTCCTTTGCTACTAGTCTTATTCGCTTTTTTAGTGGTATTTGCCTTATGATCTGATTCTACAATATCAGCTAGCTCTGAGGTTTGTAACTCAGAAGCATCTGTTTTCGTATCACGTAAAAATTTTTCAAAATGACGTGCTTTATTGGGATCTTTTCCAATCATCTCCTGAGCTCTTGCAGCTTTAAGATTTCCTAAAAAATAATTTTGAAAACCACCACCGCCACTATCATCACCACCACTATCACCAGTACCGGTTTTATCACCCTGAGACTGCTTAGACTTCACCAAGTCTTTCAAGCGCGCATTTTTCGACGAAAGCTTATTCTTGCTCATAACTTCTCCTTCCATGCCCCCTCCCAATGGTGATCCACAGTCAATGATTATATTCTCTGTACACACTTTAATTATATAACTTCTTATAATAACATACAGAATTAATTTATGCTTTAAAATTACTATGAATGCTAAAAATTTCGCTAAATCACTTCTTTCCTGGTACGACCAAAATGGACGTTCATCTTTACCATGGCGACAAAATATAACGCCCTATAGAGTATGGTTATCTGAAATCATGCTTCAGCAAACGCAAGTGAAAACTGTTTTACCTTATTTTGAACGATTTATATCAAAATATCCGTCTATTGCGTCATTATCGCAAGCAAATTTAGATGAAATATTACATTTATGGGCAGGTCTGGGTTATTATACCCGTGCAAGAAATCTCTATAAGACAGCTCAAATTATTCAAAAAGACCATAAAGGGCAATTTCCTAGTACTGTTCATGAATTAATGACTTTGCCTGGGATCGGACGTTCAACCGCAGGTGCTATTGCTGCTATTGCTTTTGGCAAACATGCGAGCATATTAGATGGAAATGTTAAACGAATCCTTTGTCGCCTACATGAAATCCCTAGTTGGCCGGGCGAATTAAGTACCACCAAAAAACTCTGGGAATTAGCTGAAAACTACACCCCCAAAGAACGTACCAATGATTACACACAAGCTATCATGGATTTAGGCGCAACATTATGTACACAGACAAAACCAAAATGTGTAGTTTGCCCTATTCGCAAACATTGCATGGCTTTTACAAATGATACAACCAGTGAATATCCTGTTAAAAAAGCAAAAAAATCTTTACCAATTAAGCAAACCCAAATGCTATTGATTATGAATGATCGCAAGCAAATTCTACTGCTAAAAAGACCGACCTCTGGCATTTGGGGAGGGTTATGGAGCCTACCTGAATGCGAAATTGATTTAAAAGCAACAACCTGGTGCGATGAAAAACTAGGCCTAAAAGTAAAAGAACATTCAAAATTATCCGTTTTTAAGCATACTTTTACACATTTTCAATTAATTATTCATCCTGTGCTATTAAATATGTCTAAAAAGCATCATGCATTACCTAAAATCATGGAAATAGCTGATTTTACTTGGTTTGACCCTAAAACTGATGCAAAATTGGGCTTACCAACACCCGTTAAAAAAATATTGGATAATATAGAGGCTGAATGATCTGATCACCCCTGGATTTTTCGGGATAACGATCTGGATTTTTCGGGCTAACTTCAGGTATAATAAACTCGTTAGAACTTACGAAAAACAAACTTCAGTCATTACAGGTTATTCAAATGTATAAAAGAAAACTCGAGTCTATTGTCATTCAAATGTTGAATGAATTTAGAATAGTTTACCTAACTGGACCACGACAAGCAGGAAAAACAACATTAACAAAAAACATAGCTCCCAAATGTGATCTGGAATATATTTCATTTGATAATGTAACTATCCGCCAGGCTGCTCAAAGCGATCCTATTGGTTTTATCAATACTTATCAAAATAAAAAAATCATCTTAGACGAATTTCAATATATTCCAGAATTAATTCCTACAATCAAAGAAGCTTCTGATAATCTTCCTCAAAAAGTAAAAGGAAAATTCCTTTTAACAGGCTCTGCAGATATATTCAAATCAGGAAAAACACAAGAAGCATTGCCAGGCCATATGGCAAGACTAGAATTATACCCCTTATCCTTTTCCGAAATGTTTAATATCAAATATAATATTATCGATTTACTTTGTAACAATGAATGGGACTCTAAGAATCAAACATTGTTGACACATCATCAATTAGCACATCTTATTTTACAAGGTGGTTATCCAGAAGTTCAAGACAAAAGCCCACGGGCAAAACAAATATGGTATAGATCTTATATTGAAGGACGCCTTTTTAAAGATTTTGAAACCTTATATACAACAAGAGGTGATTACCGTTCAAAATTACAATCCCTGATACCATATCTAGCTGGTTTATCGGGGAACCTTATTAAATATCACAATATCTCAAATGACATAGGACAAGAAGACAAACTAATAAAATCATATATTGAAATTCTTGAACTAATGTTTATCATCAAAAGAGTGCCGGCTTATTTAAAAAACAAAGCAAAGCGTCAAGCTATTACAATGCCAAAATTACAAATGATTGATACGGGACTTGCTTGTAGTTTATTAGGCATTAAAAATGAAGAACAGCTTATTAACAACTTTCATTTTGGAGGACTTTTAGAAAATTTAATCTTCATGGAATTACTAAAACAAAATTGTTGGTCGCAAGAACAGGTACAACTTTTTCACTTTCGAGATAAATATCAAAATGAAGTTGATATCGTTTTAGAAAGAGATAATAATCAAATCATAGGTATTGAAATTAAAGCATCAGCTACAATCAAATCACATGATTTTAAAAGTTTAATCAAATTAGCTAAATTCAATCCTTCAAAGTTTCAATGTGGTATTATTTTTTATTCGGGAAAAGAAGTCCTCTCTTTCTCACAAGATCAGATAAAACTATACGCTTTACCAATAAGCTTATTTATTAAGTAAATTATCTACAAAAGGAACTCAACGATGTCACATATGGTATTTTGTCAAAAGTTACAAAAAGAAGCAGAAGGTTTAGCTAAGCCCCCTTACCCTGGTGCAATTGGTGAACGGATTTATGAACACATTTCTCAAGAAGCTTGGCAAATGTGGTTAAAACAACAAATTATGTACATTAATGAATATCGTTTAAATTTATCCGATCCCAATGCACGTGCCATGCTTGTACAAGAAATGGAAAAGTTCTTATTTAGTTAACTGCGTTATTTAATAACAAACGCATTGAATTAGAGAAAGCACTTGACGACAAGCACAAATATTGTTTTGATACAGCTCGCATTTTTCAAGGCCAGATAGCTCAGTCGGTAGAGCAAAGGACTGAAAATCCTTGTGTCGGTGGTTCGATTCCACCTCTGGCCACCATTAAAATCTACAACCTATGATTTTTAATATTCTTTTACCAATTCATATTATTTTCGGAAGC
>JBFWPS010000065.1:0-9315 GCA_050249855.1 Gammaproteobacteria bacterium | reverse complement strand
TTGAGATGGTGATGCCTGGAGATAATATTTCAATGGTAGTAACGTTGATAGCACCGATTGCGATGGAAGAAGGCTTACGATTTGCGATACGAGAAGGTGGAAGAACCGTAGGTGCGGGTGTTGTTGCTAAAGTACTGGAGTAAATATAAACCCAAAGGCCAGTAGCTCAATTGGCAGAGCGGCGGTCTCCAAAACCGCAGGTTGGGGGTTCGATTCCCTCCTGGCCTGCCAGAAAATGTGTGATATGGAAAAAGTAATTTTAATGACTCAAAAAATGCAAAATTCTTCAAAGTTTAATATTTTTTGGAGCGGTTTAAGCGCAGTTTTAATTATTGCAGGTATATGGGCTAATTATCACTATGCAGCTCAACCAATAGCAATAAGACTGATTGGTTGGATTGTGTTAGCTGCTATTGTGATAGCTATCACGTTGCAAACCAGTTATGGACAGCGCTTTTGGAAATTTTTGCAAGAATGTCGATTAGAGCTTAGAAAAGTTACTTGGCCAACGCGGCAAGAAACAGTGCAAACTACCACAATTGTTGTCATCGCTGTAGTAGCTTTGTCTCTTGTGCTGTGGGCATTAGACTCAATTTTACTATGGATCGTGGCTTTTTTGACAGGACAAAGAGGTTAAAAAAATTATGTCTGCAAATGAAAATGTTTCACCTACTGAAAATGTACAGCCTGCTATGAAATGGTATGTCGTACATGCTTATTCAGGATATGAAAAATTTGTTATGCAAGCATTGCATGAACGAATTAAGTTAGAGCATATAGAAGATAAATTTGGTGACATTATTGTACCTACAGAGTCAGTTGTTGAAATGCGATCAGGCCAAAAACGTAAAAGTGAACGTAAATTTTTTCCAGGTTATGTTTTAGTACAAATGGTGATGGATGATCAAACCTGGCATTTAGTACGTCATACACCAAAAGTTTTAGGTTTTATTGGTGGTACCAGTGATCGACCTGCACCTATTTCCGATAAGGATGCAGATAATATTTTGCAGCGCGTGCGTGAAGGTGTTGATAAACCTAAACCAAAAGTTTTATTCGAGCCTGGTGAAGTAGTACGTGTTATTGATGGACCGTTTGCAGATTTCAATGGAGTAGTTGAGGAAGTAAATTATGAAAAGAATCGTCTACGTGTAGCGGTTCTTATTTTTGGGCGATCTACGCCTGTTGAACTTGAATTTACGCAAGTAACAAAAGGATAGATCATTTTTATTGAAGTGTAGTTTGGGGAGCATTTATTTAAGTTGAGTGCGCTACTACCCGGGAGTTGAAGATGGCAAAGAAAATTCAAGCATATATCAAATTGCAAATTAAGGCTGGGGAAGCAAACCCAAGCCCACCTGTAGGACCAGCATTAGGTCAACAAGGTGTGAATATTATGGAGTTTTGTAAAGCATTTAATGCAGCAACACAAAACTTAGAAAAAGGATTACCTACACCAGTTGTTATTACAGTTTATGCAGATAGAAGTTTTACATTTATTACTAAAACACCGCCTGCTTCTGTATTAATTATTAAAGCACTTGGAATACCCAAAGGCAGTGGTACACCCAATACAAATAAAGTTGGAAAAATTACGCGTGCACAATTAGCAGAAATTGCAAAAATCAAAATGCCAGATCTTTCTGCTGCAGATTTAGAAGCTGCTATTCGTACAATCGCTGGTACTGCTCGTAGTATGGGCGTAGATGTAGAGGGAGTATAAGCATGCCAAAAATAGCAAAACGTATGGTTGGTATTAATGAACAAGTAACACCAGGTAAGTTTTATTTGTGTGATGAAGCGCTTGTTTTATTAAAAACAGTATCAAAAGTTAAATTTAATGAAACCGTAGATGCCTGTGTTATTTTAGGTATTGATGCCCGTAAATCTGATCAATTAGTTCGTGGCGCTACTGTGTTACCACATGGTACAGGGCGTAGCGTTCGCGTTGCTGTGATAGCACAAGGTGCGAATGCTGATGCGGCTAAAGCAGCAGGAGCAGAAGTAGTTGGCTTTGAAAATTTAGCTGAAGAAATTAAAGGCGGTAAAATTGATTTTGATATTTTAATTGCAACACCTGATGCAATGAAATTAGTAGGGCAGTTAGGTCAGGTTTTAGGGCCGAAAGGTTTAATGCCAAATCCGAAAGTTGGTACTGTAACTGATGATGTTACAACCGCTGTCAAAAATGCAAAAGCAGGACAAGCGCGTTTTCGCACAGACAAAAACGGTATTGTGCATTGTGCGATTGGCAAGTTGAGTTTTGAGCCTAACCAACTTAAACAAAATTTACAGGCATTGATGGCTGACTTGAAAAAAGCGAAGCCACAAGGTGTGAAAGGTATTTATATTCGAAAAGTTGTTTTATCTACCACGATGGGACCGGGATTAACAATCGAACAAAGTAGTATTGGAGACTTGTAAAATTTGAGGAAATTTGCCCCCTTTGTAAAAGGGGGCCGCTTCATGTTTTTTATGAAGCGTGGGGATTTTTGAATGTATCTAAATCCCCCGGTTTTGCAGAAAGCGCAAAACCACCCCTTTTTTCAAAGGGGGTATAAAAGTGTTTTATGTAACAACATTCTTTCAAAGGGAGTGAAGTTATACAAAGAATTCGCGTCAGTATGAATTTACTGATAGTCGAAGACCGTAGGTGTAAGTTGTTACATAATCTGAGATGTAATGTATCTCTACCTACGCAGATGAAACAAAACATATGCTTCTTAATGTGTTTTGTATTTAAAACATGGTAAAAATTTCTTTACCATGCAATAGAGGAGGTAACCGCGTGTCACTGACGCTAGAAGACAAAAAAACGATTGTTGCAGAAGTTACTGATGTTGCTCAACAATCGATTTCTGCAGCAGCTGCGGAGTATCGTGGACTAACTGTAACTGAACTAACTCAATTACGTGTGAAAGCGCGTGAGTCATCAGTTTATTTAAAAGTTGTTCGTAATACACTTGCACGTAGAGCTGTGGAAGGTACTGAGTTTGAGTGCATGAAGGAAATATTTTTTGGTCCATTAATTCTTGCTTTTTCAAAGCATGAACCAAGTGCACCAGCGCGTTTATTCCGGGATTTTCTAAAATCAAATGAAAAATTGGTTGTTCGTGGATTATCAGTTGCAGGACGTTTAATCGCTGCAAATGAACTTGATAAAATTGCAAGCCTACCAACCCGTGAAGAAGCGCTCGCTTCCTTAATGGCAGTCATGAAAGCACCTATCACTAAGTTTGTACGTACATTAGCTGAACCAACAGCAAAATTAGTACGAACAATAGCTGCTGTTCGTGATCAAAAACAAAGTTAATATTTATAGGAGTTATAAAAATGGCTAGTACAGTTTCAAGAGATGATATTTTAGAATCTATATCAAATATGAGCGTGATGGATGTTGTTGAGTTAATTAAAAGCATGGAAGAACGTTTTGGCGTTTCTGCCGCTGCTGCTGTAGCTGTTGCTGCACCTGCTGCTGGTGCTGCTGCTGAAGCACAAGAAGAGAAAACTGAATTTGATGTTTTCTTAAAAGACGCTGGTGCGAATAAAATTAATGTAATTAAAGTTATTCGTGCAATTACAAGTTTAGGCTTAAAAGAAGCAAAAGACTTGGTTGATGGTGCACCTGCCCTTGTTAAAGAAGGTGTTCAAAAAGATCAAGCTGCAGACTTCAAAAAACAACTTGAAGAAGCTGGCGCACAAGTTGAAGTTAAGTAGTATTTCGTTGCCATGGCAAACCAGCATCACTTGCTGGTTTTGCTATGGTAGCAGTTTTTGAATTGTTGTTATAAAACATTGCTCTTTTGCAATGACAGCTCCCATAGCTGTAGTTTTGCAGGACTAACAATTGAGGAAATCAAATGGTTAACCGCATCGAATTTGGTGTATTACAAAGCATGATGGAGATTCCCGATCTTCTTGAGATTCAACTTGATTCATATAGTAAGCTTTTACAAGTCGATAAATCTCCTGAAAAGCGTGAAGATCAAGGTTTGCATGCGGCGTTAAAATCTGTTTTTCCAATTCAAAGTTATTCTGGTAACAGTATGCTTGAGTATGTTGATTATCAATTAGGTGAATGTTTATTTGATGTTGATGAATGTAAGCTACGTGGTTTAACGTATGCTGCACCATTACGCGTTAAAGTACGTTTAGTTGTTTATGATAAAGAAAGTGATTCAAACAACCCTGCTATTAAAGATATTAAAGAACAAGAAGTTTATTTAGGTGAAATTCCGTTAATGACGAAAACAGGTACTTTTGTTATCAATGGAACTGAGCGTGTTGTCGTTTCTCAATTACATCGTTCGCCTGGCGTCTTTTTCGAACATGATAAGGGCAAAACGCACTCTTCTGGAAAATTGTTATTTTCAGCACGCGTTATTCCTTATCGCGGTTCATGGTTAGATTTTGAGTTTGATCCAAAAGATATTTTATTCATGCGAATCGATCGCCGTCGTAAATTACCTTCAACCATTATTTTACACGCGCTTGGCATGACCAATGAAGAAATTTTAGATTTATTCTTTGAGTCAAATACATATACATTTGAAGGCGACGATATTATTTTAGAATTAGTTCCAGAAAGATTAAGAGGTGAAATCGCTTCTTTCGACATACAAGATAGCTCAGGTAAAGTGATTGTAGAAATTGGTCGTCGAATTTCTGCAAGACATATTAATTTATTAACGAAAGCAAACATTAAAAAAATAGCGGTTCCAGTCGAATATTTATTAAGTAAAACACTATCAAAGACTGTGATTGATCAAGAAACAGGGGAAGTCATTGCAGAAGCAAATGCTGTGATTTCACAAGAAATTTTACAAAAAATTCGCGCCGCTGGAATTAAATCCATTCAAGTTTTATATACGAATGATTTAGATAAAGGTTCTTATATTTCAGATACGTTAAGAATTGATCCAACTAACAATGAATTTGAAGCATTGGTTGAAATTTATCGAATGATGCGTCCAGGTGAGCCACCTACAAAAGATGCAGCAGAAACTTTATTTAAAAATTTATTTTTTACACAAGACCGATATGATCTATCACCCGTTGGTAGAATGAAATTTAATCGTAGAGTAGGGCGTGCAGAAACAACTGGGCTTGGTGTGTTATCGAAAGAAGATATTATTGATGTAATGAGAACATTAATCGCGATTCGCGATGGCAAAGGTGATGTAGATGATATCGATCATCTTGGAAACCGTCGTGTAAGAAGCGTTGGCGAAATGGCCGAAAATCAGTTTCGTATTGGTTTAGTGCGTGTTGAACGTGCAGTAAAAGAGCGTTTAAGTGTTGCAGAATCAGAAGGTTTGTTACCACAAGATTTAATTAATGCAAAACCAATATCAGCTGCAATCAAAGAATTTTTTGGTTCAAGCCAGTTATCGCAGTTTATGGATCAAGTTAATCCATTGTCTGAAATAACACATAAACGTCGTGTTTCAGCACTTGGACCAGGTGGTTTAACACGTGAAAGAGCGGGCTTTGAAGTTCGTGACGTTCATCCAACACATTATGGACGTGTTTGTCCGATTGAAACACCTGAAGGTCCAAACATTGGTTTGATTAATTCATTGGCTATTTATGCCAGAACCAATGAATTTGGATTTTTGGAAACCCCTTATCGAAAAGTAGTGAATGGAAAAGTAACGGATGAAATAGATTATTTGTCTGCAATTGAAGAAGGTGGATATGTTATTGCTCAGGCAAATACTGCTTTGGATAAAAACAATAATTTGATTGATGATTTAATTCCTTGCCGTTACCGTGGTGAATCAACCTATATGACAGCTGATAGTATTGCTTATATGGATATTTCACCAAAACAAATCGTATCGGTTGCTGCCGCATTGATTCCATTCTTAGAACATGATGATGCTAACCGTGCATTGATGGGTTCAAACATGCAACGTCAAGCGGTTCCTAATTTAATAAGTGAAAAGCCATTAGTTGGAACGGGTGTAGAACATACCGTAGCAGCGGATTCTGGTGTAACGGTTATTGCTAAAAGAAGTGGTAAAGTAGCATTTGTTGATGCAAGTCGAATTGTTGTTAAAGTAGATGCAGCCGAAGTACGTGATGAAGAAGCAGGCGTGGATATTTATACGCTTACAAAATATATGCGTTCTAATCATAATACTTGTATTAATCAAGTACCGCTTGTACATCAAGGTGATCATATTAAGAGAGGTGATGTGCTTGCAGATGGTCCTTCAACTGATGACGGCGATCTTGCATTAGGTCAAAACTTATTAGTGGCCTTTATGCCATGGAATGGTTATAACTTTGAAGATTCGATTTTAATTTCAGAACGAGTAGTTCAAGAAGATCGTTTTACAACTATTCATATTGAAGAGTTAACCTGTATTGCACGGGATACAAAATTAGGCGTAGAAGAAATCTCTTCAGATATACCTAATATTGGTGAACATGCATTATCTAAATTAGATGATGCAGGGATTGTATACATAGGTGCTGAAGTTGAACCAGGTGATATTTTAGTTGGTAAAGTAACACCTAAAGGTGAAACTCAGCTTACACCCGAAGAAAAATTATTGCGTGCTATCTTTGGTGAGAAAGCATCGGATGTAAAAGATACTTCATTACGTGTTCCTCCTGGTATTGGTGGAACTGTTATTGATGTAAGAATTTTTACACGTGAAGGTGTTGATAAAGATGCTCGTGCGCTTGAAGTTGAAAAAGCAGAATTAGCAAAATATCGCAATGATGTAGATGATGAGTTTAAAATTCGTGAAGCAGATTTATATGCAAAAGTTGAAAAATTATTATTAAATAACACCGTTGAAGGTGGTGCTGGTCTAAAGAAAGGCTCGAAGATTACACAAGAATCTTTAGCAGAATTACCACAAACTAAATGGTTTGATATCTGCTTACAGGATGATGCACAAAATAAAAAATTAGAAAATTTTGCAGAGCAACTTGAAAAAATGCGAGTTGAAACAGAAGAAAAATTTGCTGTGAAGAAGAAAAAACTAACACAAGGTGATGATTTAGCACCTGGAATTGTTAAATTAGTAAAAGTTTATTTAGCGGTAAAACGTAAAATTCAGCCTGGTGATAAGATGGCTGGTCGCCATGGTAACAAAGGGGTTGTCTCAACCATCGTTCCTGTTGAAGATATGCCTTACATGGCAGATGGAACACCTATTGATATCGTACTTAATCCATTAGGTGTACCTTCTCGTATGAACGTAGGACAGGTTTTAGAAACCCATTTAGGTTGGGCGGCTAAAGGTTTAGGTTTAAAGATAAGTAAATTAATTGACGCTAAAATCGGGACAACCGAACTTAGAAAGTTTATCGATGAAATTTATGCTGTTAATCCTGTTAATTCAGAAGCAACGAAACACATGAGTGATAAAGAAGTTACTGCACTCGCACAGACATGGAGACCGGGTGTTCCAGTTGCAACACCTGTATTTGATGGTGCGTCAGAAGATCAAATCAAACAAATGTTAAAACTTGCTGATTTACCTGATAGTGGTCAGGCTGAGTTATATGATGGAAGAACAGGCAATAAGTTTGAGCGTCCTGTCACCGTTGGTTATATGTATATGATGAAGTTGAACCATTTAGTTGATGATAAGATGCATGCTCGTTCTACTGGTTCTTATAGTTTAGTCACACAACAACCACTTGGTGGTAAAGCACAGTTTGGTGGTCAACGATTTGGTGAAATGGAAGTTTGGGCATTAGAGGCTTATGGTGCTGCTTATACTTTACAAGAAATGTTAACAGTAAAATCAGATGACGTTGCTGGTCGAACAAAAATGTATAAGAATATTGTAGATGGCGATTTCCGCATGGAAGCTGGTATGCCAGAGTCATTTAATGTATTGGTTAAAGAAGTGCGATCACTTGCTTTAGATGTTGAACTTGAAAATGAAAAGTAACCCGTAAGCAGCTACTAGGAGAAGACCCTTGGAAGATTTAATGCGTTTAGTGCTGGATAAAGATAGAGATCGAGATTTTGATTTTATCATAATTAAACTAGCTTCGCCTGAGAAAATTCTCTCGTGGTCATACGGTGAAGTAAAGAAGCCAGAGACGATTAATTATCGTACGTTTAAACCTGAACGTGACGGTTTATTCTGCGCAAAAATCTTTGGACCTATCAAAGATTACGAATGCTTATGTGGTAAGTATAAGCGCTTAAAACACCGTGGTGTTATTTGTGAGAAGTGTGGCGTTGAAGTTACACTTGCTAAAGTACGTCGTGAGCGCATGGGGCATATTGAATTAGCAAGCCCAGTGGCGCATATATGGTTCTTAAAATCATTACCTTCACGTATTGGATTATTGTTAGATATGACTTTGCGTGATATCGAAAGAATTCTTTATTTTGAAGCATTTGTTGTGATTGATCCAGGTATGACACCATTAGAAAGAGGACAATTATTATCAGATGATGCTTATTTGGATGCTATTGAAGAATATGGCGATGAGTTCCAAGCAAAAATGGGTGCTGAAGCAATTCAAGAATTGCTTAAAACAATTGACTTAGAAGAAGAAGTTAAGCGTCTACGTGATGAAATTAGTGGTACAAACTCAGAAGCTAAATTGAAGAAATTTGGTAAACGACTTAAGTTGTTAGAATCTTTCATAGAATCTGGAAATAAACCTGAGTGGATGATTTTAACTGTATTACCTGTATTACCACCTGATCTGAGACCATTAGTTCCACTAGATGGTGGTCGTTTTGCTACATCTGATTTAAATGATTTATATAGACGCGTGATTAATCGTAATAATCGTTTAAAACGTTTATTAGATCTTAATGCACCAGATATTATTGTACGTAACGAAAAACGAATGTTACAAGAAGCTGTAGACGCGTTGTTAGATAATGGAAGACGTGGTCGTGCTATAACTGGTTCTAATAAGCGTCCATTAAAATCACTTGCAGACATGATTAAAGGTAAGCAAGGTCGCTTCCGTCAAAATCTACTTGGTAAGCGGGTTGATTATTCTGGTCGTTCTGTCATTGTGGTTGGACCAACATTACGTTTACATCAATGTGGTTTACCGAAAAAAATGGCTTTAGAGTTATTTAAACCCTTTATATTCAGTAAGCTTGAAAGAAGAGGTTTAGCAACAACCATTAAAGCTGCTAAGAAAATGGTAGAGCGTGAAGTTGCAGAAGATTTGGATATTTTATAATAAGTGATCCGTGAACATCCTGTTTTACTTAATCGTGCACCAACGCTTCATCGTTTAGGTATTCAGGCATTTGAACCAATGGTAAATGAAGGAAAAGCTATACAATTGCATCCTTTAGTCTGTACAGCT